>JANMZR010000255.1:0-1999 GCA_031383555.1 Cytophagaceae bacterium
GTCGAATGCATTTGGCCACAGATTAACCCTTCAAAATTCAGATTGTTATATTTTTTATACGTATTATAAACGTTTTCTAAAAAAATGGTGTCGTCGTCTAAAAGATAAAAATAACCCTCATTTAATTTTGAAAAAATAAGATTTCGTTTGGTAACTGTATCACTATCAAGGCAATCGGCCTGATAAACTTTCACACGTGGATCTTTCAAAAAGCTCAGCTCGGGGTCATGTCGGGTACTTATTTTAACAAGATGCCAGGTGATATCAGCATATTTTGGTATTGTTTTATATATATCCTCTAAAAACTCATAGCGATAAAGAGGTGTACAAATATGAAGCATTTTAAAGTTCTTTAATGATCTTTGCTGGAACACCATAGGCAAGTACATTATCGGAAATGTTTTTAGTAACCAATGAGCCAGCACCTATAATACAGTTTTTGCCAATTGTGATACCGTCTACAATATTTACTCCTATACCAATTTGAGTTTTTTCGCCAATTACCACATTGCCAGCAATATTTACACCAGGGTTTACTGTTACAAAATCATGTAAAATAGTATGGTGCCCGATTGACGAATTACGATTTATTGAAACAAAATTACCAATATTGGAATGGGCCGCAATTGAAACATAACTATTGATAAGGCAACCAATTCCAAAAATACAGGTACTAGATATGGATGTATTTGAATGAAAAATATTTACAAATTCAATGTTTTGCAAATTGAAATTATTAAAAATACCAACTTTTGTACCAACCTGAAATCCCCCTAAAATTGCTGGGAAATTTTTAACCACATCATTAATAATTGTTATCTTAAAGTTAGTATTATCAATTGGTTTCAAAATTTCTAATCCCATATTATTTACCACCATTATTTCAGGAAATAGTAGGCACGACTCCAGATTATCCAAAATCATTGTTATTGTAGCTTCACTTTTACCTAAAACTATTAACTTTTCTATTTGCATATCCTAATTTTTTGAACTCGACTGATGGCATATATTTTAAACCTAATTCATCTAATTTATTGTGAATATTGTTGATAAAATCTGAATTTTTTCCTAAAATTTTATCTTTCAAGTAAAAATTATCTTCAATACCTATACGTACTCCATCAGCGTTATTCAAGCCAATTAAATTTGCTATTTCTTGTGCTTTTCCTATGCCCCCAAAGCATATTTTTGCATTTTTAGGCAATAAATTAAATATTGCGGCTACCGTAGATTCATCTGTTCCTGCACTAAATAGATTGCCTAATATTACATTTATATAAATTGGTGTATTAAATATTCCTTTATTAATCAAATAATTTGTATAATTTATCATCCCCAAATCGAAGCATTCAATTTCAGGAATAACACCATATTTCTTCATTTCTTCTATTAACCAAAGTATAGTTGATGGTTCATTTATTGAGGCGCCTTGAGGGAAATTTAACGACGACATAGTGAGTGACGCCATATCGGGCTGAAGGCTTAAAACCTCAGCCCTTAATATTTTATCTTGGACATAACGACCTGATAATGAAGTACATAAAACAAGTTCTGGAGCATAATTTTTAATTCCACTAATTATATTTTGAAATATTTCTTTTTTAGTTGAATTGGCGCCGTTATGATCTCTTGCATGCAAATGAACCGTTGTAATACCTATTTCATTACACTTGAGTACTTCTTCAATTACTTCAATAGGGCCAATTGGTGCAAGAGAATTTAATTTTGTGGCTTGGGTACCTGTTGGGCAAAAATTAATAATTTTAATAGAAATAAAAATTTATAAGGTTAAATCATGTCCAAATTTACTAATATTTATTTTAAAGTAATTACAAATGATAAATTCTTGCAATCTATTACTAATCGGTCTTATTTTCATTTGGAAACACTTTATATTTTTGTTGTAAGTTCAAAAATTCGCAAAATTTTTATATGAATTTTCTTCTGATTAATTAATTACTAAGGCTTTGTTTAATTTAATATATGTTAAAATGCAAAA
>JANMZR010000278.1:0-23753 GCA_031383555.1 Cytophagaceae bacterium
AAAAAAAGCGATAATAAAGTCTCAAAATTCATTAGATGAATTAAATACGAGCTCTATATTATCGCAATGACGCAAACATATAAAAAATGTTTGATATTATTTGTATTTTAACGGTATAACTGTAAATGGAGAAAGAGGCAAACGGTTCTCAATTATTTTACTAGTCAGAGACAATATTATTAATTTCGATTGTATTTTTCTAAAGGATAGTTATTTATCAGAGAATGAGAAAAATACATTTTTAACTTCGATTAAATCTAATTAACCTTTCTTTTGAAATATTAATTTATTTGTGAAAAATCAAAAAGATATCAAAACAACCAACTCCTATTAATCGCTCCCCCCATTTGACTTTCTGGCCTACCTATTACCCCCCATTAGAACGATAGAATCATTATGTTTCATTGAAGAGTTAAAGAATAAAATATTTATGCATCACCAAACGCATCACAAAACGCATCACCAAAAGACAACAAAAACCCTAACAACCTGATTTAAAGGCTATTAGGGCTTCTATTTGTAGCAGGAACAGGACTCGAACCTGTGACCTTTGGGTTATGAGCCCAACGAGCTGCCAACTGCTCCATCCTGCGCTGTTGTGGAGTGCAAAGGTACGGAAAAACCAATAAAAAACAAGTATCTTTGTAAGAAAATATAATATTTCTAAGATTTTGCACAGAAATAAGGCAAAAAATATGGGAAATAATCAAAAAATATGGAGGAAGAAAAACATAAGGCTGGGTTCATAAGTATAATTGGAAAGCCAAATGTGGGCAAAAGTACACTTATGAATGTGCTCGTGGGTGAGCGGTTGAGCATAATTACAAGCAAAGCACAAACTACCCGCCACCGTATAATGGGCATACTCAATGGTGAGCATGATGGGGTGCCGTTTCAATTGGTTTATTCGGATACTCCTGGTATTATTTTGCCGAAATATGAGATGCATAAGTCGATGATGAACTTTGTACATGACTCGCTTTCTGATGCTGATGTAATTCTTTTTATTACAGATATTTTCGAAAAATACGATGAAGATGACGTAATAAAAAAGCTAGAAAAAATAGACCACGTACCCGTAATACTACTAATTAACAAAATTGATTTAGCAACGGAGGAACAAGTAAAAGAAAAAATCGCTTTATGGCGGGAGCGTTTCCCAACGCAAGAGATCATTCCTATTTCGGCATTAATGGGCGAAAACATTGGGCTAATTTTTGACAATATTGTTGAAAAGTTACCCTTTCATCCTCCTTTTTACGATAAGGACCAGCTTACAGATAAACCCGAAAAGTTTTTCGCTTCAGAAATTTTAAGAGAAAAAATATTTTTGAATTATAAAAAAGAGGTGCCCTATTCTTGCGAAGTCGTTATAGCCTCTTTTAAGGAAGAGGAAAATATAATAAGAATTGCTGCTGAAATTTATGTTGAAAGAGCAACTCAAAGAGCCATTTTAATTGGGCATCAGGGTGAAGCCCTCAAAAAAACTGGCACCATGGCGAGACTAGAACTGGAGAAGTTTTTTAATAAAAAAGTTTTCCTAGAGCAATATGTAAAAGTTGAACCTGATTGGCGAAGTAAATTACTGAAATTAAAGGAATTTGGCTATCGGGAAGATTAGCTAATATTTCAATTTTTTCTTTCCCCAAAAATTTTCAAATCATTTATGTTGCAGTAGGGATTTGGCCACCCCCTTCAGGCCTTGGTGGTCTTTTCCTAAACTTCTTTTTCTTTTTATTTGGATTAGGTGCACCATTTTGAACGGGAGCAGCCGTTTGCCCATCTGCTATTGGAGTTGGAGCTTCAGCATTGGGTTGAGTTTTTGGTTTCTGATTAGGATTAAACGTTGGGTTTGGCCTTGTCCCTCTATTTTGATTGAAGGCATCCCTTCGTTCCCCTTCTATTTTGGGTCTATTTTCTCTGTTAGAATGGTTGCCAGATTTTTTATTTTTATTGGTATTATATTTTTGATCCAATTTAGCCAAATCGCTATTGATAGCTTGAGGTTTTACTTCAACCATGTCTTTTAGCTCCTTCATTTCTTCAAAAGTGGCAGGAATTATTCCTTTTTTATTCAGCTCCATTATTTCAACTACTCTATTCACCGGTACTGGATACCAGTTATCGTCTTTTTCAAAACTAAACCACATTATTTTCCTAAAGATATCTGTTTTTTGAAGCGTAGCCTGCCCTCGAGAAATGTTAATTCGCTCGTCAATGGTCGGAATGTCCTTTAGAGCCTCCATATACGTGTCGAGTTCATAATTTAGGCAACATTTTAGTCGCCCACATTGGCCCGAAAGTTTAGTAGGGTTTAGGGAAAGATTTTGATATCGTGCCGCTGATGTATTAACATTTTTAAAGTCGGTAAGCCAAGTAGAACAACAAAGTTCTCTGCCACATACGCCGATTCCACCTATCCGGCCGGCTTCTTGTCGCAATGAAATTTGTTTCATTTCCACTCTCACTTTAAATTCGCCGGCCAATACTTTTATTAATTCCCTGAAGTCAACCCTTTCTTCAGACGAATAATAAAAAGTTGCTTTTGTGTTGTCGCTTTGAAACTCAACATCTGAAAGTTTCATATTAAGCTTATATTCGTTTACTAGCTCACGGGTTCGATACATGGTTGAAAGGTCTCTCGACATGGCCTGTTCATGCTTTTCAAGGTCTTTTTCATTGGCTTTACGGTAAATAGATTTTACAGTTTCATCATTGTTAACCCCCTTTTTCATCATTTGAAGGCGCACAAGCTCCCCTTGCAATGACACAAAGCCTAGGTGGTGGCCGTTGGGCACGTCTACAATTACGGGGTCGCCAGTATATAGTTCAACCTTGTTTATGTTTCTGAAAAACTCTTTCCGACCTCCCTTAAACTTTACTTCAACAACATCAAATCGCTGAATAACAGGCACATCCATATTACTGAGCCAATCAAAAACGTTCATTTTGTTGCAACCTCCAGTACTACAAGATCCATTGTTTTGGCAGCCACTTACTTTGCCATCTGTGGCAACTTTTGAGCCGCAGCCACCTGAAGAACATGATTTACACGCCATTATTTTTTATTTTTAAACTATCAATTTATTGAAATTGATGTACGTTTTCGTTTTGTTAAACTGACCTCAGAATGTCAAGGCCAATGTCTTTTCTATAGTATTTGCCTTCAAAGGTGATTTCCTTAGCTCCTTTTTGAGACTTGGCAATGGCTCCTTCAAGGGAATTGGAGAGGCCAGTAATTGCTAATACCCTGCCTCCATTAGTCACTATATTATTTTTATTCAATTTTGTTCCTGAATGATAAACTACACAGTTTTCTACAGCTTCTAACCCCGTGATAATATCTCCCTTTTTATATTCTTCTGGGTATCCTTCTGCCACAACAACTGTAGTTACTGCATTCATTGGATTAATGGTTAACTCAACTTCATTTAAATTGCCTTTAGCTGTTGCCACCAACAAAGATACCAAATCTGACTCTATCCTTGGCAAAACCACCTCCGTTTCTGGGTCGCCCATTCGTACATTGTACTCAATTACATAGGGCTCTCCTTCACAGTTCATTAATCCAATAAATATAAATCCAACAAATTTTATGCCTTCTTTCTTTAGTCCTTCCATTGTTGGTAAAATTACTCTTTTCTCAACCAGGGCCATGTATTTGTTGGTGGCAAATGTTACAGGCGAAATAGCGCCCATTCCTCCAGTATTGAGGCCGGTGTCATTTTCTCCAATTCTTTTGTAGTCTTTAGCTTCAGGTAATATTTTATAGTTTGTGCCATCAGTCAATACAAAAACTGAAAGCTCAACACCTTTTAAAAAGGCCTCAATTACCACTTTATCGCTGGCTTTGCCAAATTTTGATTTTAGAAGCATTTCCTCCAGTGCGAGCTTTGCATCCGTAATATTTTGGGCAATAATTACACCTTTTCCTGCTGCAA
Source organism: Cytophagaceae bacterium (assembly GCA_031383555.1). Classification (GTDB taxonomy): domain Bacteria; phylum Bacteroidota; class Bacteroidia; order Cytophagales; family Spirosomataceae; genus JANMZR01. The sequence goes on from JANMZR010000278.1 coordinate 3,942, forward strand.
GGCCATCTGCCTTTAAAACTATGGGCATATTAGAAGCTTCAAGATAAGCCAGTCCTTCAAGAAAAGTGCTTTTTGTAAATGAGGCTGATTCAGCTGTAGGAATACCATATTTGTGCATGAAGTTTTTTGAAAATTCCTTACTGCCTTCTAGTCTTGCGCCCGCTTTATCTGGTCCAATAATATTAATATGTTTTAAGTTGGGTTGCGCTTCAAAAAAATCCCTAATACCATTAACCAAAGGCTCTTCGGGCCCAACTAAAACTAAGTTTATTTTATTCTTTAAGCAAAGCTCTGCTATTTTTTCAAACTCATTGAACCCAATTTCAATATTAGTTGCGATTTTAGCTGTTCCCGCATTACCCGGGGCTACGAAAAGATTTTTACATAATGTGCTCTCTTTTATTTTTTTGGCAAATGCATGCTCTCTACCTCCTGACCCCAATATTAGTATGTTCATATATAGTATTAGTTTTATTTGGCGGCTTTCCAACTCCGAGTGAGAGTGGCTCACAATTGCCAAACTTATTAATTGATCAGTTAGCCACTTCGCTTAAAAACTTGATTCTCATTAATCGCAATTCCTCCTCTGTTATGTCATCGATATCACATTCGGCAAGTGCTGTTGTAATACTGTCTGACTCTGAGGTCATGAAGTATTCAAAAATTTCGTCTTGTTTATCAGGCTCAATTACTTGATTTAAATAATAGTCTAAATGTAGCTTTGTTCCTGAAAAACAAATATGTTCAATTTCAGTTAACAACTCGTTGATTGTGAGTGATTTAGATTCGGCAATTTCTTCAAGATCAACTTTTCTATCTATTTGTTGAATAATAAAAATCTTTATTTTCGACTTATTTACAGCTGACTTTACCACTACTTCGGTGGCCGTTTCTATATCGTTTTCTACAAGGTATTTGGTTATTAAATCAAGAAATGGCTTGCCAAACTTCACCACTTTCCCCATTCCCACACCATTTATGTTCGCTAGGTCCTCTTTAGTGCTTGGGTAAGTTGTGGCCATTTCTTCCAACGATGGATCCTGAAATATCACATAAGGTGGCAGGTTTTTCTCCTTGGCTATTTTTTTGCGTAGGTTTTTCAATAGCTCGAAAAGTGCCTCATCATAGGCTATGCTACCCGCCGAATTTTCTTTTTCCTCGTCTTCTTCGTCAACATCATGCTCATAGTCATGGTCTTTACTAAGGGTGATGGGGTAAGAGTCTTTCAAATAAGCATTGCCTTTTTCACTAATTTTTACAACACCATAGTTATCAATATCTTTATCCAAATAACCGTAAACCGTTAACTGCTTTATAACTGACACCCAAAAGTCGGTAGGCCGAGCCATTGGGTTTTTCTTTTTTGCTTTTTGAACTTTCGGTGGTATAGGATTCCCATCTTCATCTTCTTCTGGTTCATCGTCATCGTCATCAACCTCTTTGCTTAACAGTAGTTTTTTGCCTTTTCCAAAACTTGTAAGTTTTTGGTGTTTTGCACCTGCCACAGAAATACTTTCAACACCCATAATCATGTCAGCAAGGTGCTGGGCATCAAAAGCTTCTCCGGATTCTTGTACAGCTTTAATGGCTAATATTGCCTCTTCTTCAACCTTAAATTTAGCTGTTGGTTTCTGACAGTTATCACATTCTCCACAATCACTTGGAAAATATTCCCCAAAATAATTCAAGAGCTGTCTTCTTCTGCAAATACCGAGATTAGAATAAGACACAATTTCGTTTAACAACATTTTGCCGTTTTCTTTTTCAACTGGCGCTTTATCTTTGTTAAACTTATCGAGCTTTACAATATCTTCATATTTGTAAAACATTATGCAATTGCCTTCGAGCCCGTCTCTGCCTGCTCTCCCTGTTTCCTGATAATATCCTTCGAGTGACTTTGGGGCATCGTAATGTATCACAAATCGAACATCTGGTTTATCGATGCCCATTCCAAATGCAATGGTTGCCACCATCACTTCTACCTCTTCATTCAAAAAAGCTTCCTGATTTGCCATGCGCACAGGCCCATCTAACCCTGCGTGGTAGGGTAGGGATTTTATACCATTTACTGTTAAAAGCTCAGATACTTCGTCTACTTTTTTACGACTTAGGCAATATATAATACCAGCCTTGCTATGATTGGCTTTTATATATTTTATAATTTGTTTATCGATATCATCTTTTTTTGCCCTTATTTCATAATAAAGGTTTTTTCGATTAAAAGAGGATTTGAAAATAGTGGAATTTTCAAGATTTAGGTTTTTTTGAATATCTATTTGCACCTTAGGTGTTGCAGTTGCGGTAAGTGCAATTATTGGCAATTTGGGGTCTATTCCCTCAATAATACTCTTTATTTTGCGGTATTCGGGGCGGAAGTCATGCCCCCATTCTGATATACAATGCGCCTCATCAATTGCAACAAAGCTTATTTTTGCCTGTTTTAAAAACTCAAGATTCGACTCTTTGGTTAAAGACTCTGGTGCGATATAGAGCATTTTGACATCACCATTTATTACCTCTTTTTTTACTTTCGTAATTTCTGGTTTGCTTAGTGACGAATTCAAAAACTGGGCGTTTATTCCAAATGCAACCATCTGGTCGACCTGGTTTTTCATTAGGGCTATTAAAGGTGATATTATTATAGCGGTGCCGTCCATTGAAATAGCTGGCAGCTGATAACAAAGCGACTTGCCCGCCCCAGTTGGCATTATTACAAATGTACTTTTCCCCAACATTGTGTTGTGGATAATCTCTTCCTGCTCACCTCTGAACTGACTAAACCCAAAAGTTTCTTTAAGTTTTTCTTTTAAAAGTGCTCCTTCTTCCGATGTTAATGCCATACTTAGCTTATAAAAAATTAATCTGGGTTTAAATTTAGTTATTTATGATTTTCAAAAATACTTGTAAGAATACAATACTTACTAAAATAGATCGTGTTTTGATTTCTAAATATTGTTTTCTGTTGTGTTATCTTTGCTAAAATACGAATAAAATTAATATTCTCTTGTCAAAAGTTTTAATTTTTTTAGCTTCACGACATTAAAAAACTTAATTATGACAAAAGACTCAAGAAGTTTTTTCAATAAGAATTACGATTTAAAGAGCTTAAGTATTAAACTATTTTTTTGCAAATGTTTGCAAATAAACTATAATAAAATCAAATTCAGACATCCTAGCAGCTTCTTTGCATTGCTTTCTTTGAAATGGGATAGCCTTTATTGCCAAAATGCTATTAAAAAACTAAAATGAGAATGAACGTTGAAAATCAAATTCAATTGCTGGCAAAAAGTGTTTTAAGACAAGAAGCAGAGGCGATTTTAAATATTATAAATTTCATTGACGATTCATTTGAACGTTGTGTTGAGCATATTCTTTCATTGCGAGGCAGGCTTGTAGTTACGGGTGTTGGGAAAAGTGCGATTATTGCTCAAAAAATAGCGGCCACATTAAATTCAACAGGAACACCTTCCTTATTTATGCATGCTGCCGACGCAATACACGGCGATCTTGGTATGGTACAGCCGACTGACTCAGTGCTAGTTATTTCAAAAAGTGGCGACACTCCGGAGCTAAAGGTTTTGGTGCCATTGATAAAAAGAGCCGGCCAAAAACTTATTTGTATGGTAAGTAATACCAGTTCTTTTTTAGCAAAACAGTCTGATTTTGTGTTAGCGGCTACAATTGAGGTGGAGGCTTGTCCATTAAATTTGGCACCAACTACCAGCACAACCGTATGTTTGGCTTTAGGCGATGCAATTGCTGTTTGTTTGTTGGAAAAACGAGGATTTACCTCATCAGATTTTGGTAAATACCACCCTGGTGGTGCTTTGGGCAAAAAACTCTATTTAAAAGTCAGCGATATTTTCCCCAATAATAGCTTTCCAATAGTGCAAAATACTGCATCCATAAAAAAAGTTATTGTTGAAATAAGTGCTAAAAGGCTTGGGATAACGATAGTTGTAGACGAGCAAAAAAATATGGTTGGGGTAATAACTGATGGCGATATTCGTCGAATGCTTGATAAATATGACGACCTTAAAAATCTGACAGCCAATGATATAATGAACAAAAGCCCTAAAACAATACCTTTTGATGAGTATGCTATAAATGCTTTAAATTATATGCAAGAAAACAATATTACTCAATTGGTGGCAATGAAAAAAGGGATGCCTATTGGGATAGTTCATTTGCACGATTTGCTTAAGGAAGGGTTAGTTTAGTAATATTTACTCATTAAACAAGTAATGAATTCCAACAGAAATAGTTGGCACTTTTCTTCCGAAATAAATAGCTGTGTAGGAGTCATCAAAAAGAGGGTTGGCGTTGTTACGATCGGCTGAAATAACCCAATTGAAAGTGCCTTCAAAGTGTGCCAAGAGGTTATCATTAATTTTATAAAACACACCTGCTTTTGGCCTAAAAAGGTAGTTGGGTAAGTTGTTTTGAAAGTATTTGATGTTAGACGGTAGCTGAATTAATTCCGACTCCACTCTAGTGATATTTAAACCAACTTCAAGGCCAATGTAAGGGCTGAAACTGCCAAAAGGAACATGTTTTTCAAAACCGAAACTTAGTGACGAGTTAAATCCTTGGCTTGTTTTTTGAAAACGGTCAACTGAACTTCGGATATTTTGGTAGGTAAGCGAAAAAGCCGCCTTGGGTATTGGAAAATATCTAAATTGAATTGCAAAACCTCCTTTAGCCAATTCATCTGAAATATTTGATTTAGAATAGGAGCCTAATAAGCCAGTTGAAAAGCGGCCAATAAGTGTGCTGTCTTGCGAAAAAGAAACCTCTGAAATAAAACAAAATATTACAATCAAATAACTTTTTTTCATTTATTTCAATAACTTTTATCAATTATAAAAGTTGAAGTATGTGGGGGAAACTAATTAGACCATAAACTTAGGTATAATTTTTACTTTTTAAAAATCTTACTCCTATATTTGGTTATTAAAACACAATTTTTATTGATTTATTACATATTTATGATTGGGAAAGCCGTATTGTTCAGTTCTTTTAATTTGTTGGCTCTAATGTCAATTTTAGTTTTGGGCTGTACCAAGAAACCTGATTTAAAAGGTTTTGACCTGAATACATGGAAAACTGATAAAGGGGGTTGTAAGAATGTCCGCATAAATCAAATGGCAAATCTAAAAGCTTTAAAACAAGAACTCAAAGGGGTTAGCTCAAATGATATCGTATCACTTTTTGGTGCCCCCGACATCCAACGATTGAGTGAACGTAACCAAGAATACTTTGTTTATTTTTTAGAACAAGGCCCTCATTGTGGCTCATTAAAGCCTATTTCAGATGCAAAATCGGTTATTTTTCGATTTAGTGCGATAAAACTCGTTACAGAAATCACTTTTCAAAATGGGGCTTTATAGCCCCTTTACAACCTTAACTTAGTCTAAAATTAAGCCTAACACAGAACTTACAATCGATAAACAGAAGCTAAAAATTAGTGGCGGCAAAAAGCCAGATACTGTAAACCCTTCAATAAAATAAGCGGCTATATAAATGATAACCACATTGATAACCAATAAAAACAAACCTAATGTGAGTATTGTAATTGGAAGGCTGAATAATTTTAAAAGCGGTTTTACAAAAGTGTTTAGTAATCCCAAAACCAACGCCACAATGATGGCCGTAGTATAATTATCGACACTAACTCCTTGTATATAAGTGGACCCAAACCAAACGGCCCCAGCCGTTAAAAGTAGTTTTATTATGTAATTTATCATGTTTTTCCCTAGATTATTGTTTTATATTGGTTTTGAGAATTAACTGTTATTTCAAATGTCTTTCACGAAGTACATCAATTATTGTATCAAAGTCAACATTTTTTGCCTCCAATAATATTAAATAATGAAAGAGTAAATCGGCTGCTTCATTTTTAAATAAATTCTCGTCATTGTCTTTTGCCTCAATTACAAGCTCAACCGCTTCTTCACCTACCTTTTGAGCAATTTTATTAATCCCTTTTTTAAAAAGTGACGCTGTATAACTTGCCTCGCTCAATGTTTCTTTTCTATTGCGAATAACCTCTTTCAAATGATTTAAAAAGGCTGCCTTTCCCTTGTTTTTTTCATTAAAACAAGTATCGGAACCAGTATGGCAAGTAGGCCCAATCGGATTGGCTTTAATGAGTAAAGCATCTGAATCACAGTCTTCTATGATTTCTATAACATTCAAAAAGTTGCCCGAGCTTTCGCCTTTAGTCCAAAGTCTATTTTTGCTCCTACTAAAAAAAGTAACTCTCTTTTCGGCTTTAGTTTTATGCAAAGCTTCCTCATTCATGTAGCCGACCATCAGCACTTTATCCGTAAGGGCGTCTTGTATTACTGCTGTGATTAAACCTCCTCCTTTTTCAAAATCCATTTTATTAGTTTTAATTAAATTCTCATGTGTAAACCTCTGTTTTTCAGATAGCCTTTCAATTGTTTTATTCCTATTTCTTTAAAATGGAAAATACTAGCGGCCAAAGCTGCATCCGCTTTCCCTTCGGTAAATACTTCATAAAAATGTTCCATTGTTCCGGCTCCTCCTGAGGCAATAACTGGAATATTCGCTGCTCCAGATATTACTGATGTAAGTGCGTTGGCAAATCCATTTTTAGTGCCATCGGTGTCCATTGAGGTTAATAATATTTCTCCAGCACCCCTGTTTTCAATTTCCTTGGCCCAATCTATTGTATTTAAATCGGTTGCTTTGCGCCCCCCATGAGTATGTACGATATTCTGATTTTCAAAAAATCGGGTATCAATAGCCACAACGATACATTGTGAGCCAAATTCTTTTGCCAGCTGATCAACCAGTTCAGGGTTTCGCACGGCCGATGAGTTGATAGATATTTTATCCGCTCCAGCATTTAACAAAACGGCGACATCGTCTATTGAGCCAATACCTCCACCCACACAAAAGGGAATGTTTATGGCGTGGGCTACTTTTTTCACTAGTTCAGCAAGAGTTTTTCGATTGTCAACTGTGGCCGTAATATCTAAAAATACAAGTTCATCAGCACCTTCTTTTGCATAAATTGTGGCCAACTCAACTGGGTCACCCGCATCTCGCAAATCAACAAAGTTAGTTCCTTTTACTGTTCGGCCTTCCTTTATGTCTAAACAAGGAATTATTCTTTTTGTAAGCATTTTTTGTACATGAATTGGGTTTAGATGTTTTGATTGGGGAGACCCCAAAATCCGTAAATCCTACTACCTCATCCTATTCGAGGATTGCACCAAGTTTTCATCTCTTCTAATAAATCGATTGGCTATCATATTGGCCAATAAACCTACCCCGCCTGCATAAAACCCAAGCTCATAATTTCCTTCTATTGCTGGGTCAAAAGCTGGCCTGCCAACTTTTATAATATAATAAAATATAAAACCCATCGATATAGCTATTATCATAGAAATAATAGCTCCCAAAAGCATTTGTAGCTTTCTGTTTTTAAATGATAAAAGCGAATAAATAGCCAAAATAGCCGCAATAGCCGCAAATACTAATATGAATATCGTTGATTGACTTGCTGAATTATCCATTTTCCCTGCTTTAATAAAGGAAATAGCGTTCATTTTAATTGTTTGCTCAGCGTTGGCTTTTGACCAAATTGGTAGGGTACAAACCAACGCCATACAAATTGCAACCACTGCCAAAAAAATTGATTGAGCTCTCTGAATCATGGTATTGTATTTTTTGAATAATTAAACTTTTTAAATACTTGTTTTTTGCCGTTACTTAAATTTTTACTGCCGGATTCCCGAAAACAGTTGCTTTATCGGCCACATCGGCTATTACAACAGAACCTGCACCTATTCTTGAGTTTTTACCTATTTTAATGCCCGGTACAATAATCACTCCCGAACCAATAAAGCTTCCCTCGCCAACTGAAACATTGGCTCCAATTACCGATTTTGGGCCAATTTGCACATAATCAGCAATTGTAGATTCTCTGTCCATAACCACTCCTGAGTGCAATACACAATGGTTGCCAATAATTGCCTTTGCGTTTACAATTACACCTGCCGATAGCATATTGCCATGTCCCATTTCTGTGGCTAAACCCAAAATAGCACTTTCATGAATAGCATTCACGGGCATAATGTGCCTACGGTCGAGCAACATTTGGGTTAGGTTTTTCTTTAATTTATTGTCATCAGTAGCTACAAAAGCTTCACATTTTTTGCCTATCAACTTCAAAAATCCGTCGTCATCTGTACTTCCCAATATGGATACATCATCTATTTCCTTTCCATGAAGGCTGGTGTCGTCATCTAAAATTCCATATACAACGACCCTATTTTTTTTGAAAATATCAAGTGCAACTGCACCAAGCCCACCACTACTCAATATAATTACTGGATTCTCCATTTAATTAGTTTTAATCAGTTTCCCATTTTTTACCGAAAATTCTACTTTCCCATTTTTCATAAGCCTAAAATCCGCTTTTTGGTTCAACTCGATAGGTTTTTCCGACCCTACTTCAAGGCCTGTGGCATCAATTTCTTCTACACCAAAAAACACTGAAAGGTCGCCTATATCTTCAATATTAGATTTTAAAGCATATTTTTTAGGCGAACTGGAAGCTATTTCAAAATTATTTATCCCGATATCCATAACAACTTTTTTGCCTGCAATATTAAATTCGGCATTTTTTATTAATAAGTCAAATAGTGTATTTGTATTTTCTGGAATCAAATTATACTCTTGAATATCTTCTTTTTCATAACCTTTTGAGGCAATTGCCCAAAGGCTAGTAAGAATAGAAACATAATTTAGCTTTCTGATAAATTGTTTTTCAGTGTCATTACCATATCCTCCCGATTCTATCAAAATAAGTGTTGTACCCCATTTCTGAAAATTATCACCAAAAGCACGAGGCTCAAATTCGTCTGAAAATCTTGCTACTTGGTTAGGAATATAGTTTTGCAAAACTCTGTTCATCCCAACTATCAATTGCATCGATCGCTTTCTCACTGGATTTATTTCTCTGGCTTTGTTATACGCTGTTGCTAAAAAAGCCATCGTGGCTTGCTTACCCGTATTTCCGACTGAGTATCTTGGCGATTGGTCGTGAAGGTTATAGCCAAAATCTGGCAATAATTCATTTTGTAGTTTTTTCAATAGTATTGCCTCTGGTGAAGCCAACCTCAAAACATCTCTATTCAAATCAATTCCCAAGGCATTCCTGCGGATAAACCTTTCTGCCCCGTCGGGGTTTAACATAGGAACAAAATACAGTGTGCAGTTTTCTAATACTTCTTTTTTAAAAGTTTCAAACTCTCTTTTTTCGGCAAAAAACTTCAAAATATCAAAGATTGCCATGGTTGCAGTTGCTTCGTTTCCATGCATTTGTGACCAAAGCAAAACTTTAGTAGGTCCTTTGCCTATTTTTATTTGATTAATCGAACGGCCTTCAACAGATTCTCCGATTTTTGTTACTTCAAAAACGGGTACCTTCCGATACTTTTCAATTAGCTTTACAACGTCGGCATGTACAAATCGTCGGTGTGAAAGTGACTCTTCCTTATAATCTGAATGCTTTTCAAATAATTGATTTACTATATTTTGAGCATTAAGGCTAATGGCATTCATTAATATAATGTATAATGTAATTGTTGCAAACCTTTTCATAAAAGAAAATTAAAGGTCTATTTTGTAATATAAATACCCACAAAGGTAGCTAAAATACATAAAATAACATTTAAGAAAACGTTCAAAAAAGCCTCGGAAATTCTATTTGATTGCAAAAGAAGGAGGGTGTCGGCACTAAAAGTTGAAAAAGTACTAAAGCCACCACAAAAACCAACGGCAATAAAATAACGATAATTCAAGGGCATTTTTCCATTTAACTCCATTCCAATAAAGATGCCCAAAATTAGGCTTGCAATGACATTTGACAAAAATGTGGCTAGTGGTAAATCAAAATAGGCTTGGCTTGGCAAATATTTGCTTAGTGAAAACCGAACGAGACTTCCCAGCCCACCACCAATAAATATAAGTGCTATTTGGTACATCAAATTAATAATTTGCCATTATATTTAAACTTTCCACTAATATTTCAGGGGTGCTTTCTGTTTCAAAATAAGATAATATTTTTATCATAATACCCTCAACAACAGAGTCAGGGCACGAAGCCCCGCATGTCAAAATAATATTTACTTTTTCAGTATCCGGCAAATAACCCGTTGTTTCTTTTTCAATTTTGCTATGTAAGTCAAAATGTAATATTCTGTTTTTATCAACAATTTTCTCCGCAGATTCTATGAAATAAGTTGGGAGTACTTCCTCACAAAGTTCCACCAATAGATATGCTTGAATTATTGTAACCACCCGCTACTATGGCCAAATCGGCCTTGTTTTTTATGAGCACCAAGGTTGCGTTTTGGTTGTCGTTAGTTGCATAGCAAAGCGTATCTCTTGTATCAGCAAAGTGGTCGGCAATATTCGTTGTATTTAATTGATAGTGTGCCACCAACACTTTTTTCAAATAGTCTGAAATTCCTTGCGTTTCTGATGCCAGCATGGTAGTCTGATTTACAACACCCAATCTTTTTAAATGTATTCCAGGATCAAAGCCTGCCGAGTATCGCCCTGAAAATATTTTACGAAACTCATCGCTCGATTTTTCTCCTTTAATAAAACTTGAGAGCTCAATAGCTTCATCTATGTTTTTAATCACTATCGTTGGGGCGTTTTCTTTACTATGCGAAAAAGTAGCCCGAGTTTCCTCATGGTTTGGCTTGCCATGTATTACTATTGTGTATTCTTGTTGGCCGATTTGGCTGGCTCGCTTCCACACTTTTTCAACAAAAGGGCATGTGGTATCAAATTGATAGGGGTCAATTCCTTTTTCACTTAATAAATTTTGAATTTCTATCGTTGTGCCAAATGCTGGCACTATAACCACATCCTTTTTATTAATCTGTTCCCAAGGTATATTCTGGTTGCCTTTTGTATTCATAATAAACTTAACTCCACGGCTCAAAAGATCCTCATTTACCTCCGGATTATGAATCATTTCTGATAAAAGGAAAATGTTTTTTCCCTTATTTTCGTTAATTGCCTTGTAAGCAATTTCTATTGCGTTTTCAACTCCATAACAAAATCCAAAATGCCTAGCAATTAAAAACCTAACTGAACCAAAGTCTAAAATGGTCGGGGTAAAGTCCTTTTTTAGTTTATCATTTGATTTTCTAATGTTTTTAATTTTTCCAATAATACCACTTTTATATATCTCTGGTATTTCAAATTGCTTCATATATTTTTTTGTTATTAATTAAACGTTTGTAAAATTTTCTGATTTTAAAAAGACTTTTTCAAATTGAAGTTTAAATCTAGTATTCTACCAAATAGACCAATATAATTTTGAAAACAGTAATATATTCAATTAATTATTGGGGAGTTCCTTTATATTTCAAAATAATTAGCCTTTATTGAAAAAAAAAATCTTTTATTCTTTTTGCAAAATTCTAAAAAAAGTACACCATAAACCAACGTTTTTAACCAATATCCTTAAAATAGTTCAAATTTTCTTTTTTTCGAAAAAAATTTTTTTATTTTCTTCATATTGTACTGCATTATTTTAAAATAGAATTGTACTAGATTTGTAATTCCATTTCCTGTAACAATTTATGTTTTGTAATTTCGAGGTATTATTATAAGCATTTAATGGATAGTTTATTTCTTTATTAATTTTTAATTAAATTTAACACAATTTATTTTTAAACTTAAAACCCTAAATTAGATTTCCAATGAGTAACACAGCAAAAGCCCCAGCAGCTAAACCAGCAGCAACAAAATCGTCAGGCGGAATTCCAGCAGGTATCCTTATGTTAGGTATATTTGTTATAGCCGTATGTATTTACATGTTCTTCTTAGGCAATGGCGCCAATTTTGAAGGCGGCGATAACAAAAATCAACCAATCCCAGGCAACTATTTCGGTATGGTTTACAAAGGTGGTGTAATTGTACCTATTTTAATTACTTGTTTATTATCGGCTATTATTTTCACAATCGAGCGTTTTATCACTTTAGGTAAAGCAAATGGTTCTGGCGATATTAACACATTTGTACGTAAAATACAAGGTTTGTTAAACTCAAACGATGTAGCTTCTGCTATAAAAGAGTGCGACAAGCAAAAAGGTTCAGTTGGTAACGTAACAAAAGCAGCTTTAACAAAATATTCTCAACTTACTACTGACAATTCGATGGATAAGGAGCAAAAATTAGTTGCCTTAAGTAAAGAAGTTGAAGAGTCTACTTCATTGGAAATGCCAATGTTACAAAAAAACCTTACTATTCTAGCCACTTTGGCTTCCGTTTCAACTTTATTGGGACTTCTAGGAACTGTAATTGGTATGATTAAGTCATTTGCCGCATTAGGAGAGTCGGGTGCTCCAGATTCATCAGCACTAGCTAATGGAATTTCTGAGGCCTTGATTAATACAGCTTTAGGTATTGGTACCTCGGCTATCTGTATTGTATTTTATAACTACTTTACAGCACGCATCGACTCAATGACTTATAATATTGACGAGGTGGGTTTATCCGTAAGTAATAACTTTGCAACTCATAATTAGTATCAATTTGAACCCAAGGAACTTTATAACTAAACTTTACGTTATAGGTTTGCTGTCTCTTGGTTTCAGAATGTTTAATAAATTTTAATTAACATAAATTGATAATATTATGCCAAAAATACATGTAAAAAAGCAGAGTGTAAGTCTAGATATGACCGCCATGTGCGATGTAGCTTTTTTGTTGTTAACTTTTTTCATGTTAACAGCAAAAATGAAGCCACAAGACCCGGTGCAAGTAACTACGCCTACATCTGTTGCACAAGCAAAACCAACTGATAAAGATTTAATTACTATTTCGGTAGGTAAAGACGGTAAAATATATTGGGGAACAGACAATCAAGGTGTGAGGGTTTCTACACTAGAAGCAATGGGTGCTAAATATGGCATCAATTTTACACCAGGCCAAAAAGATGTTTTTAGATTAACAGAATCTTTTGGTGCTCCTATGTCGGTACTTCCTCAATTATTAGATACACCATTAGCGCAACGTAACAAACCAGGCTATCAGCCCGGTATGCCTTGCGATTCCGCTCATAACGAATTGTTTGAATGGGTATACGCTGCTCGACAAAGAAACCCCTTAATAAAAATTGTAGTTAAAGGCGATGGTGACGCAGATTATAAGGTAATGAAACAAATTGTTGGCTCATTACAAGAACAAAATATAAATCAATTTTACTTGCTTACTGGCCTAGAAACTAAGCCAAAAGGAGAGGAATAATTGTAACTCACATTTAAAATAAAAAGACAATGGCAGAAATTGACCAGTCCGGCGGGGGCAAAAAAGGCGGAAAAGTAAGGGCAACCAAAATGTCGACTAAAATTGACATGACACCAATGGTGGATTTGGGTTTCCTCTTGATTACCTTTTTTATGCTTACTACCACCTTGCAAAAGCCTTCGGTAATGCAACTAAATATGCCTGATAAAACGGTAGACGATAAAAAGGTAGAAGTAACCGCCGATAATACTTTGGCATTAATTGCTGGCCCTAAAAATAAAGTTTACTATTTCAGAGGTGATCCTAAAAACCCAGCTACCGTAGTTGGTGTAACAGATTATTCAGCAAAAGGACTTCGTGAAGTTGTAAATTTGAATAAAGCTCAGGTTACCGCAAGGCCAGGAGGTGGTAAAGATAAATTTGTAGTTGTCGTGTTCCCAATGGACAATGCATCCTACAAAAATATTGTTGATTTACTTGATGAATTAGCTATAACAGGATCAGACAGATACGCAATTGTGGATGTCCCTCCTGCTTATATCGAAATGATTAAAAAGTCAGGGAAATATGTTGAATAGTTATTTTCGTTTTAAGGACTAAATTAATTTAGATTCTTAAAACTGAACAAAATAAATTAAATTAATAATTTTAAAATCTTAAGTCAATGACAGAAAATATAAAATCGGACTCGACTTTGGAGGATATCATTTTTGCTAATAGGAACAAGGAATATGGTGCCTATGACCTGCGAAAGATATACAACAAGACGTTTACTCGTTCGTTTTTGATAGGTTCAGCGGCCTTTATATTTGCAATGTTTGTGCCTACGCTTTATGCGTCGCTTAACAGAGCTGAAGAAGAAGCACCGCCAGTACTTGCCAATGTAATGAAAATACCGCCACCTCCAATGGATAATAAGGTACCGCCGCCGCCACCACCGCCGCCGCCACCACCTGAGACTCCTAAGGTAGATACGAAGAAATTCCTTCCTCCTGAAATAGTTGAAGTGGCTGAAAAAGAAGAGCCGATCGTTGAGCAAAAAGAATTGGTAAATACTAAGATTGCAGACGAAACTGTAAAGGGAGACCCTAATGCTGTTGAGGCAATTATTGACGAAACTCCTGTTGCAAAAGAGGAAATAGTTGAAGTGGTAAGAGAAGAGGAAATATTTACAGTAGTTGAACAAAATGCTGAGTTTCCAGGTGGACAAAGCGCAATGGGTAAATTTTTGCAGAAAAACTTGCGCTATCCTCCACCAGCACAGCGTGCCAATGTATCTGGAAAAGTGTTCTTGAGCTTTGTAGTTGATCGTAATGGTGATATTTCCGACGTATCAGTGCTAAAAGGATTGGGTTTTGGTTGCGATGAAGAAGCTATGCGTGTAGTAAAGGCAATGCCAAAGTGGAACCCAGGAAAGCAATCTGGTCGTTCTGTAAAGTCAAAGTTCAACCTGCCAATTTCGTTTGTATTAGAATAATATAATTGCTCTTTTGAGCGAAAAAAACCTGCCAGACAATGTTTGGCAGGTTTTTTTAACTAAACACAACAGTAAACTAAATAGTTAGTTGTGTGTTTGTTTTACATTCAATACTAATCAAAAACTAAATTATGAATGAAGACTTGCAAAATAGCACCAAAAAAATAATGTCGTTAGTGGTGACGTTTGTATTGCTTGCCGCTGGGGCTTATTTTATTAAATATGCTCCAGACCGTGGTGAAATAGCGGGAGTTAGCTTTAATACTGCAATGGGGGCTGTGTTTATAATTTATGGCCTTTTTAGGGGTTATTTATTATTCAAATCGGCAAAAAGCTAATAGCATTCGGCCTATATCTCTGTAACTACACCCCTTGGGGTGTTTACCTACATTAAAAAAAATTAGATGAAAAATGTGTTCGCCGTTATTCTTGG
Organism: Cytophagaceae bacterium; assembly: GCA_031383555.1. Lineage (GTDB taxonomy): Bacteria > Bacteroidota > Bacteroidia > Cytophagales > Spirosomataceae > JANMZR01. The sequence goes on from JANMZR010000278.1 coordinate 19,160, forward strand.
CTTTATTTTTATTACAGCATGTACCATTGCTGGCTCAGATAAAAATAGCGATACTGTGGGAATAGGAGAGGTGTCAATTTCCGCTGACGAATCATTGCAGCCGGTTGTTTCAGCTTTGGAAGCAGCTTTTGAAATGAACAATAGCGCCGCTAAATTAAACCTTATATATAGGCCAGAGCAAGAATCGATTAACTTAATGCTACAAGACAGTGCGAGGGTTGCTGTCGTTACTCGTGAGCTTACAGCAGAAGAAAAAAAGATATTTGAGCACGAAAAACTTACTTACCGAAGCCTAAAGGTAGGAGTTGATGCAGTTGCCTTAATTACAAATGCCAGCAATAATGATACCCTAATAACTTTTAATACGTTAAGAAATTTGTTCCTCGGAAAAGATAAAAGTAAAAACGTGGTTGTTGATAACTCGAATTCGAGTAATTTATCATCGGTAATGGAAAAGTTGGGCCTTACCGATTTGACCCAATTGAAAATAGCCGCAGTAAAAGGAAATAAAGATGTTATTGACTATGTAAAAACACATAATAATACAATTGGAATAATAGGAGTAAACTGGATTAGCGATGGGGAAGACCCCGCCTCAATGGGTTTTTTAAAATCAATTAAAGTGATGTCGGTTTCCGATAAGGATAACCCAAAGCCTGACGAGTACTATTTGCCTTTCGAATATAACCTTTATTTAAAAAATTATCCTTTGAATAGAAATATTTATATGATTACTAAAGAAGCAAGGCAGGGGCTCGGAACAGGTTTTATTAATTTCACTGCTCACGAAAAAGGGCAATTGGTAATTCAAAAAACAGGAATATTGCCGGCGACACAACCTTTACGTCTTTATAAAGTGCAAAATTAAAAATTTTTAATCTTACAATTTTTATTAGTAAATTTGTGTTTTGTTTTAAAATGAAAGATTGTAATTTGCTGGCTTTCATAAACATTAAAGAAAAAATATCACTTAAACCCATTAATAATTTAACTATTTATAAATTTTAACAAAAGCTATGCTCATTATTATCGTTAAGGGATTAAATTAAGAGCATATAAATTTAAAAACAATTGAAAAAAATGAAATTAAAATTTAAGTCTCTGTTCGTATCTGTGTTGATTTTTGCTGCGGGAGTGCAGGTGATGGCTCAGAACACTCAACTAGCAATGACTTATCTTGATGCTGAACAATTTACAAAAGCACAAGATATTTTAGAAAAACAGTTGGTCGCTGCACCATCTGCTGACAATCAATTTGCACTTGGTTACTACTTTATTAGAAGAGGGGATTTAGATGCAGCAAAAACAAATTTTGACAAAGGGCTTGCATTAGACCCTAAAAATCAAATAAATAATATTGGTAATGCAATGGTGCTAATGGGTAATAAGAAACCTTCACAAGCAAAAACAATAATAGATGCAGCTTTAGCGGCTACGAAAATGAAAAATGCTGATGTAATGTACAGAGCGGCTGAAGCTTATACTCTTTTTGAGCATACTAACGATCCCGCCGAGGCTGTAAGAATTATAGATTTAATTTTTGAAAAAACCAAAAAAACAGCTGCTGAGTATCAAATGGTTAAAGGTGATGCATATTTATTGAAAAATGATGGTGGTCCTGCAGTTTCTGCTTATGAACAAGCTTTAATGTTGGATAATAAATCATCCAAAGCAATGACGAATATTGGTATGGTATTTAAGCGTGGTAAAAACTTTAAATTGGCTCAAGAAGGCTTTAATAGAGCGATTGTTGCAGACTCAAATTATGCCCCTGCGTATCGTGAATTTGGTGAATTTTGGTTGAATTTTGGAAGATATAAAAACGCTGCCTATAATTATGATAAATATTTGCAAAAAGCGGAGCCAACATGCGAAACCAAATTAAGATATGTGAAATTGGCTTTTTTAGCTAAAAACTATGAAGGGGCTCGACGTGTTCAAAAGGAAGTTGAAATCTGTTCAGCCAATAATGCTGCCTTAAAAAATGATCTTGATATCCCTCGTATGAAAGGATATATGCTATATGATGAGGGTAAATACACGGAGTCAATTGGCTTTTTGACAGATTTATTGAAAAAATTACCTGCTGAAAAAGTATTGGTGTCTGATAAGTCTATTTTAGCCAAAAGCCATCAAAAAGCAGGGAATGATTCATTGGCTCTCATATTATTAAGAGAAGTTGCGCCGTTAGATACAAATGAAAACTTTCATATAAATATTCATGATATATTGTATAAAAACAAAAAGTATGAAGATGCTGCGGCCGCAACACTAGACGCAATGAATTGGAGAGTTGAGCGAAAAGAAAAAGTACAAAGTAATGACTATTTGACATTGACTCGTGATTATTATTTTGCTTCTCAATCCGTTGTACTTACTGCTACATCTGTTGCTGCGGACACCTTGAAAAAGGTTGATTTGGCAACTAAAGCAGATATGGCAATGGCTAAAATGATGGAAATAAAAACAGATTACGTGCCATCAAATTTATGGAGAGCCCGTGCCAATTCAGCTATCGACATTGATAAATCAAAAGGATTAGCTGTACCGTTTTATGAGAAATATATCACTTTGGCAGATAAAGAAAAAAATAAGCTTGAGCTAAAAGAAGCATACAGATTTTTAGCTCTTCATTACTTAGGATATTCAGCTGTAAAGGATGAAGTTAAAGGGCTTGAATATTTTGAAAAAGTAAAAGAAATAGACCCTAATGATCCAACTCTTATTAGGTATTTTGATCAAAAAAAGGCTTTGGAAGAACAACAACAAGCTCCTGCAAAAACTACACCTGTAACTGGAGCACCTAAAGCTCCGGCCAAGCCTGCAGCTACTGCAACCAAGCCAAAAGGAAAAGCAAAATAAAAAAAGTTTAGTTTTAAGTGTAATGAAAAAGGGCAGCTAAAGAGAAATTCTTCGTTGCCCTTTTTTGATTAACCAGGCTCTCCTTTTAAAGTATAATTAACTGATAATTAGTAAATTACTTCAAAAAAATAACCCCAAAAATACCAAATAACTTGGTTTTTTGGGGTTTTTTGTGTATTTTAATGTCGCTAAAAACCAAGATACACCATGCAAAATACACTTTTTTCTCTTTATTCCAAAGACTTTCCAAAATATCACTATTTTTATAATTCTAGCGAATTAGGCCGAATACACCAAGTTATCCCTTGGCAACAACTTACTAAGCTTATTCCTGCCAAAAAACATATGGTTGGGGCTCCCTCTTGGCTTGATTATGAAGGTATGTTTGCCCTCATGTTTTTGAAACATTATACTAAAATAAGTGATGAAAAATTAGTAGAAAGGCTTAATTCTGACGCCTGTTTTCAATTATTTTGCAGTATTAAAACTGACTTATTTTTGCAGCCTATCAAAGACAAAACCCTTGTCACAAGAGTACGAAAATTTCTTTCTATACATCTGGATGTGAATAAATTACAAAAGAATATGATTGATTTTTGGAAGCCTGAAATGAAGGACAAAAACGTAATGATGGTAGATGCTACCTGTTTTGAGGTAGACCTTCGGTTTCCTACCGATGTTAAACTGCTTTGGGAAAGTGTATGTTGGCTTTGGGATGAGCAAATTCCAAGTGTATGCAAAGCCTTTAAACTTTCAATGCCAAGGTCAAAATTTGCAGACCAAAAACTTAAACAAAGTAGCTACCAAAAAAACAGAAAAAATTCCTTCAAAAAAACAAAGAAAAGACGAAAAGCCCTGCTGCATCTGCTCGCCAAAGGAATCAATGCCTACCAATTATTGTTGAACCAAACCTCGGCCGTGAACCTTTCACAAAAAGTAGCTGAACGCTTTAAAACCATCAAAACAGTATACCAGCAACAAGCTTATTTGTTAGGCAATCAAACTACCAAAGTGGCAGACAGGATTGTTAGTCTCAGTCAGCCACATATCAGGCCCATTGTAAGGGGTAAAGAGAATAAGCCGGTTGAGTTTGGTATTAAAGTTCACATGGCTCAGGTAGATGGCATCAATATTATTGAACACCATAGCTTTGAGGCCTTTAATGAAACTACAAGGCTGAAAATCAGCATATTAAAACATGAAAGCCAGTTTGGAAAACTAAGCCATTTAGCAGCCGATGGCATCTACCCAACCAATAAAAACAGAGTACACTGCAGCAAGAAAGGCATACAAACTAATTTTGTAAGAAAAGGGCCTGGAAAAGACGATAAAGCCACCAAACAAATAAAAGCACTCCTCAACAAAGAACGCTCCACAAGGCTTGAGGGTAGCTTTGGCACTGAAAAAGAGCATTATTTACTCAAGAAAATAAAAGCCAAAACCCCTGCCACCCAAATCATCTGGATGATGTTTGGTGTACTCACAGCTAATGCTGTAAACATAGCTAAACGAAGAACAAAACCTATCCAAAAAGCAGCCTAAATTAAAAGGAAAAGGAGTTTTCATGGGAGAAAACTGCCCAAACTTGTCAATAAACACGAAAAATGCATAAAAATAGTACTATTCAAAGATTCACAAAAAAACCGAAGCCATCAAGCCTCGGTTTTTCTTATAAAAAGTAGTATAAATTATCTTAAAATAATAGTTTGGACGAATTAACTATGATGCCCTA
>JANMZR010000281.1:0-8003 GCA_031383555.1 Cytophagaceae bacterium
GCCACACAGCAGCTAAGCGTTCTTTCGGTTTGGTAATGCCATGTCCAAAACCTTTATAGACAATGAGTTTTGTATCAACGCCCACATCTTGCAAGCCTTGAAATAATTCATAAGCATTTGAAATGGGTACTCTTTTATCCAATTCTCCATGTTGTATGAGCGTGGGGGTTTTGGCGTTTTTGATATTGGTCATGGGCGATGTTTTTTCATAAATCGCTTTGTCAGACCATGGCGTAGCTTTTAAATATTGGCGGGTGAACGGGTGAATGTCGGTGCTGACATAATACGTTACCCAGTTTGAAATACCTGCTCCAACTGAAATAGCTTTAAACTTAGTGGAATTAGTGGTTAAAAAAGCGGAAATATAGCCCCCCTGACTCCATCCCATAGAAGCTACCTTTTCACCATCAATAATGCCTTTTGATTCTAAAAACTGAACCCCTGATAAGACATCCCAAGCATCGCCCACACCCAAATTTTGAACATTGAGCGAACGAAACTTTTCACCATAACCAGCAGAACCTCTATAATTGGGGCTTAAAACCAATGCACCCTTTGCCAACCATTGCACAATGGGATAAACATACCCAGGCGTAGGGCTCGGCAGTGAAATACCAGTTGGGCCACCGTGAATGACGACAAATAGTGGATATTTCTTCTTAGGGTCATAATCTTGCGGTTTGTATAAAACGCCTTCTATCGTTTCGCCATCTGTGCTTTTCCATGAGATGACTTCGCTTTTTGCTACTTTCCAATCCGCTATTTGCTGTGTCAATTGGCTAATTTTTACAGGATTAGGTTTTGAAATAGACGTTTTATAGACCTCTCCTAATGAATTATCCGTTGCACCAATAAAAACCAATTGCTCACCATTTGCAGATATTGAAAAATCGTAGATTCTTTCGGGTGTTGTTAAAAAGGCTTTGACCGAGCCATTGTCAGGGTCAATTTTAAACAACTGTCTCAACGTTTTTTGATAAGCCAAAGCAAATAGGCCTTGATTTGTCCAACGTATAGAGGTGAAATCTTCATCAAAGTTATGGGCAATGGCTTTGCCATTTGTGCCGTCAATATTGATGCTGTAAAGTTTGCGGTTTCGGTAATAATAGGAAGTAGTATCTGATAGAGACGATTGATATAAAATAGCATTGCCATTGGGCGACCAACAGATCAAGCCATCATTACTTGGATTTTTCACCAACGGCGTGACTGCTTTTGTATCGATATCTAAAATGGAAATATCCGATTTTGCACCACTTGTAATCAAAGGGTCAGGTTGGTGTTCTATGGCTATTTTACGCCCGTCAGGCGACCACTCAAAATTATTAATGCTGAAATTAAAACTTTCCAACTGTATTTTTGGGGCGATAATTTTAGTTGAATCTGCTGCTTCAATTGGTAGTTTTACTTCTGTTATTTTATTCGGTTCAAAATTCATTAACGACAAGCGGGTCAAGCGATACTCATTGTCTTCTACTTCATAATCGCCAAATTTGTCTTTACGGGCTTTGTCTATTTTCTCTTTGTTTTCAGCTTGGGTAAAAGCAATCTGACGACCATCGGGTGACCATTCAAAACCTGAAATATTGTCCTTGGCGTCGGATAATTGAAATGACTCTCCTCCCGCTAATCGGATAACCTGTATCTGCGTTTTACCCGTTTTATTGGCTAAAAAGGCAATCCATTCGCCATTGGGCGACCATTTGGGATTGCTACTGTTTTGTTTGGGTGTATTGGTTAATGGAAAAGGTGTTTCTCCATTTTTTGATAACCAAAGCTCGGTATCCATTCTATTTTCCTCCCAATCTGTTGATTCCATTTCAAAGACAATGAATTGTCCATTGGGTGAAATTTTAAGATTTCGGGCGTTTCTTAGAGAAAGTACCTCTTCAAAACTCGGTGTTTTTTTTACACTTTGTGAATTCACTGCAAAAGGGATGATGAAGTGTAGCGATAGTACAATTAAGAATGTTTTCTTTTTCATTTTAAAAATTTGTTTTTTGGTTTAAAAAAAGAGAAAATATTGAGGGGTCATTGAGTTACTATTTTCTCAAAATACAAATTACGAACTCTTCCCGCACTTAAATAAAAACCCTCTATTTTATCTTTTTTGTTTCGTTGAAATCGTATAATTAAACCGGCTGTGAATATATCTTTTAGCAAAGGCTCTAATTTTATGTTGTCATCCCTTGGTATTTTTAATTGTAAACTGTTGTCTTTTATTGATAAAATATATTTTGTGTCTAATTCTGAACTATAAAAGTTTCCTTTGTAAGCTTCAAGTTCTGTGGCAGGCAACACCATTTTATTTGCTTTTTTATAAGTGTTGAGTCCTGCACCTTCTGTAAAAACTTCTAGTTGTGTATTTAATGAGTCACCTGTAAACATTAGGGTTGAGGATGAGTTCGGTATATTGTAAGTAGCATTGCCAGTAGCCATCAATTCAGTTGCACCCATGCTTAGTTTTCCATTTTTGGAAGTCAATTTTTGTAAAGATTGTGTCCTCATTTCAAAATAATCTCCTGCCCAGCCTTTCACTATATTGCTGTCTGGCTTATAGGTGGGCTGCTGAATGCTTTTATCTCTCAAAAACAAATCAGCTACTTTATAGGAAAGTAAACTGGGATTTATGCTTGCCATATTTGCCAATATTACAACTGAAAAATGTTCATCTGGAAATCGAATAATATTACTCCTGTATCCAGCATCAGAACCCCTGTGTCCTACTGACTTATACCCTTTGTAATTACTCACAATAAGCCCTGATGCATAGTTTTGAGGTGTTTTGTTATTTAGTTCGCCAGTCGTTTGCATTAAGTCAATTAAAGCTTCACCACCGATTTTTTTTGTATAAAAATTTTCATCCCATTTAGCTAAGTCCTCTACTGTTGTAAACAGACTTGTAGCTCCGTAATTGTCGAAAACAGGAATGCTTATCTTCAATTTTCCTTGTTCATCTTTGCTGTATGCAGATGTTCGATTGGGTGTTATTTCGGTATGGTCGCTATGGAAATGTGTATGCTTCATTCCTAGGGGTTTAAAAAATACCGAATCAGCATAATCTCTGAGTGAAACGCCTGTTATTCTTTTTACAGCAACAGCTGCCAACGTAAAACCAGTATTGCAATACAGATATTCTTCTCCCGGTAAAAAATTAAGCGCTTTTTGCCTTGCTAACATATCAAGAATATCTTTTTCTGTTATTAAATCGTCAGCTCGCCAACCTGCCAAACTTTGCAAAGTCCATTGATCTCTGATGCCACTGGTATGATGTATCAGATTGTTGAAAGTAATCTTATAACCAAAATCGGGAACTTCGGGAATGTATTTTCGAATATCATCATTCAAATTCAGTTTTCCTTCCAGCGATAAACGAACAATAGCCGCTGCCGTAAATTGTTTAGAAATTGAAGCAATGTGAAATATCGAAGTGGGCGTAATGGCAATGTTATATTCAAAATTGGACATGCCATAACCTCTTTTGTAAACAATTTTTCCATCTTTCAATATTGCCAAAGCACAACCAGGCGAATTAGTTTTGTCGTATTCAGCAAAGATGGCGTCCACTTTTTTTGAAAGAGAATCGGGAATTTGTCCATAGCAGAACGGGGAAAAGCTAACAAACAGATTTATAAAAATTGTGCTTAGCTTATGATTGATTTTCATTTTAAAAATTTGATTTTTTGATTAAAAAATAGAGAAAATACTAAAGTAATTTTTATCAATAAAAAGTAGCCACTACAAATCGACCAAATGCCTGCCATACAGCCGAATAGCGACCAATATATACCAAGTCGGCAAAGAGAAAGCCCGATAAAACAATGAAATAGGGCTGCCAATTTTTCTTTTTAATAATATCTATTGCCAATAATATAGTGGCAAAACCAGTTTAGATACATAAAGGGATGATGGTGTTATATGGTTTAAATTCTACAAAATAATTACTGATAATGCGACTCATGCCTGGGCCAACCACCACTATCGCAGTTGCTATCATAAATCTCATATGCCAAAAGGTATTTTTTTTGTAAAAAATTGCTAATGTGTAAAATAACACAAATAGAAAAAATTGCATCCAAGTGTTTGACTGCCCGCCGAATACCTCCACAAAACCTCGTTGATCTACAAATTTATGGTAGAGTATTTTGGCTACCATTATCATAGAAATAGCAATAGCCGGTGCGATGAAATAGGTTAATTTGCCAAGAAATCGATGGGCGGTAAACTTCTTTTTATGGATTAAAATCGGTTGTAAAACCAGCAAAAATACCCATGTCCCCATCAATGCACCATGGACATGATGCACCCAAACAAATTTTTCAAAATTGGGAAAATAATGAATATATGAGGCATGAAAACCAATATGTACTATTATAAACATTGCTGCCATGCCAATAATGATGGCTTTGGTATTGATGGGCTGGTTTGTTTTATGTTCTTCCATATTTCTACTTTTTTGAAAATCTGATGACCTACAATTTTGCTATTTTTTCAAATTTTTTACCTTACTCTTATTCTCTTTGCCATATTGAACTGGATAACCAAGCTGGGCCCATACGAGTATGCCTTCGTCAAGAATTGCCGTATGTTTATATCCAAATCGTTTTAATGTATTAACTACACCTGAGGAAGCTGCATGTGGGCAGGCACAATAAGCAATAATCATGGTATTGTCGTTGGGAATATTCTTAATGAATTTATCTGGCTCTTCATAGTAAGGCACCGAAATTGCCCCTGGAATATGGGTCTGTTGCCACGCCGCTTTCGACCGTGCATCCAATATAATCATGCGTGAGCTGTCTTTCAATGCTTTAAGGAGTTGCTTTGCCGAAACATATTTATCTTCCTTCAGGGTAAATTTGGGGGCTTTATTTTTTGGGTTTAATACATAATCTTTTGGTAGCGGCTCAGTTACAGTTATAGGTGCAGGAGCATTCCAACCAGATGCACGGCTTCTGAGATAGACAGTTACCGCATTTATTTCCTTTTTGGTTAGACTGTCTTTGAACGATACCATTGGAGTGCCTTCCCGCCCTTCTGCAATGGTGTATCGCAAAAAAGCATCGCTTGCCGTGGCTAATAGCATAGGGTTTGCCAAAGCCGGAGCAGTTATTCCTTGTCCTTTAGTCCCATGGCAAGTGGCACAATGCTTTACATAAAGGGTTTTTCCTAAGTCCGCATTGCCAATTACTGGCTCTAAATCTAATTTAACAGGCTTTTTCTCACCAGCAGCCTCACGAAGCCAGCGTAATAATAATTCTATATCTGCTCCGTCTAAGGGTCCACCTTGATTTTTTGCATAAGGTCCCATAGCTGTGCCCGACCGACCGTATCCAACGGTATGGGCAAGAAAGTTGTAACTGGCTCTTGGCTCAATGGTTGTTGCCAATAATGTATGTGTTCTCAATGAAGGAGCATTATCTGCTGCATAGCCTTGGCGGTCTTTTCCATGGCATAAGGCACAATATTTTGTATATAGGGCAGAGGCATACTGTAAAGAGCTGCTATTCATTTTCGTAGTATCATTAAAATCATATATTTTGGCTAATGCAGCTTGCTCCTTTTTTTCCTCTGCAAATTCAAGCTGCATACCATGGGCATGTTTTTTCAAAATAGTCAGCCTTTTTTGAACTGTATCTACTACCATAGCATTGGCTGGCAATTTCTTTTTTAAAAAACCATGCGTTTCTTTTAAGTTTTTTATGCCAAAACAAATGCTGTAAACACCCTGCCCTTGGGTCTTTAAAATTTTGCTGAGTTTGTCGTCCGGTGATTTTGGAGTGGTTATAAAGAGTTCCTGATTAGGTGCTATTTTGAAACGAGCAAAAGAGTTATTGCTTTCCAATTCCGCTAGGCCCATTTTTTCAAATTCATCAATGGCTATTTTGAGGTCGGCAACTACGATTCGTAAGGATGAAATACTAACTACACCATTGGGATTTTTCTCATAATATTTTCGCCAAGCCGCTGGTTTCCATTCAGCTTGGATGTCTTTGTAAGGTAAACCAGTATATTCAAGAAAGTTTGGCATATGAGCCTTTGTATTCTTACTTTCAAATGCTACATTTCGCCATTGTGGGCCACCATCGTCCCAATCCCAGCCTTTAGCTATTTCTTTGGTGGAGCGACCAACCCGTATTTTGCCAGTTTTAAAGCCTTGAGAATACAACCAATTGGCAGTGGTATCTACCGAAGAAGTGCTAAATGAATACAGGCCTGCATTTTTATTTTGCTTAAAAAAAGAGGCTTGTTTCCCTGCTTTTGAAACAGAATCAGATGTTGAAAGGAGGTCGAAGGTAGCGAAATCCGAAAAAAACACCGAAGCCATTTGTGTGCTGTCATATATTCCCTTTTCATATCTTTTAGCAGGGGGCATACTAAAACCCAAAGTGTCGGTATAATAGTTTCGTGCACTGTCGAGGTTTTTTACAATTACGGTTGCACTTATTAGCCCAAATCCATCACCAAGCAATTGTTTGATTTTAGATACTTCATCTTGCTTCTTGGTAGTACAAGCCGTGAAAAATACCAGAAAAATTAATATTGAATTATAAGGTGATAATGTAAAGTTCTTCAATTTCTTAGCCATTGTCGAATATGATATTTTATTCATTTTTTTATAATATTTTTTTGGTTAAAAAATAGGGGAAATAGAAAGTAAACAATCCTATTCCTATGATTTAATTTCTGTCAATATGATTTTTACAGTTGTGTTGCCAATATTTTCAACGTAGTGTTTGCCTACATATTCACCCCAGTCGGCAGTGCCTGCTTTTTCATCAAAAAATAGAATTTCTCCTTTTTCAAGATAAACTTTTATTTTACCACCTGATATAACATATGATGATTTTGCAGAATGTGTATGTGAAGCATTTAATCCAACTGCCAAACTTGTAGCCGTTAGGCTAGAAAGGCCAATAAAATTTCTTCTATTTATATTCATGAAATTGCTTTGTAAAGTTTAGAGTTAATAAGGTGAAAAGTAATGAAAATAAATTCTAAAACAAAAAAACATCAAAACCGTAAAACAAAAAACTCATTAAGGACGAACAGTACTAAAAACTGTCCGAAGGTGGGGTTTTATTTACCGAAGGGTAAGAATTTCAGAGCAAGATGGATGGTTTAAGAAAGAACAAAATATTGAGGTACTACCTTATCAGTAAAAAGTATTCACTTTCAACTGCCAAGCAGGCTTCTGAATACCGAACATGCCATTAATGATAAAGACGAGTTTACTTCAAAGCATCCCACTCCTCTCGAGTGGCTTTGGCTTTTTGGTATTCCATCAAACATAGCCACTTGTCGCCTTGCTTTACCAGCAGTGCTTCTAAATACGTAAAACTTTCTGCAATGAGTTTGCCCGAGCTATCATGTGAGGTGAAATAGAAAATCCCTGTTTCATGTGCCGTCGTTTCGTCGCCTATTCTTTGTGAAAAGCGAAACCGAACGTTATCCAATTGCTTTCCTTGTTTCGTATTCATAAAACCCTGCTTCCAGCGAGCAAGTGCTGCGGTCATGGGTATTGAATTTTTATTTTCCCCTGTAGTACTAACCAGTACGGCATTTTCATGGCAAGTAGCTTTGTAGCCTTCAAAGTCACCAGCTTTTACCGATCGGGATATTTCAGCCCAATAGCTTCTATCTATTTCAGCTATGCGAGTCAGATCTGCTGTTGATTGGCTAATCGCTTTTGTTGTTGCTAAACAAGCAAGGAGCATGATTGCCAGAAAAAGGGTGTAGTTTTTCATTTTTAAAATTTGATTTTTTGATTAAAAATAGAGAATATACTCAGGGTGCGGTGATTTGCATTCCTTCCCATTTGATTATCAAAAGCTTTACTTAATCAATGATTTTGCCGCTAAAAGTCGCATTTGTTTGTTTTTATACCATTTCATAACAATATAAATAAGCGATAGAACAAGCAACGCTATGCCACTCCCAATCATTTCCTCTTTTGATAAATTTGAAAGTAGCCATACGATAATCACCGTGGCCAATATAGG
>JANMZR010000305.1:0-4343 GCA_031383555.1 Cytophagaceae bacterium
TTCAAAACCTTTCCTGCAAAATGGAGTTCGATTGGCAGAAAATTTAAAACTAATTCCTGAAAAAAGTAATTTTAAAAAAGAAAAAATTGATCAATTTAACCAACAAATAGAAGGAATAGCTCAGAAAGTAAATCAATTACAAACATTCACTTTAGAAAAACATGGTATTACTGAAACAGATGTGCCCGTTGAGCGAGATATTGTGCCTGGTTCAAAAACTGTAGGAATTACAAAAGATATTTTAGAGGGTGAGTCGGGCCCGCATATAGGTGCTTTTTTTGATTTAGATCGCACTTTGATAAACGGTTTTTCTGCAAAGGATTTTGTGAAAACTCGTTTGATGAGTGGAAAATTTTCATCTAAAGAAATTATCAGTCAATTTACAGGCGTTTTGAGCTATGCATCTGGTAATGGAAACTTTGCGAGTTTGGCTGGCTTAAGCGCAAAAGGAGTGCAAGGTGTTGATGAACAGGTATTTATAGAAGTTGGAGAGGAGGTTTACCATAAAACTTTAGCTAATTCTATCATTCCAGAGTCACGTGCATTAGTTGCAGCGCATTTGGCGAAAGGACATACAGTTGCTATTGTGTCGGCAGCTACACCCTACCAAGTAGAGCCTGTTGCCCGTGATTTGGGTGTTGATTTAGTGGAATGTACTCGTATGGAAGTGAAAAACGGAAAATTTACAGGCAACATAATTGAGCCAGCTTGTTGGGGTGAAGGCAAAGCACATGCTGGCCGTGAACTAGCGAAAACCCACCAGTTGGATATGCAAAAAAGCTATTTTTATACGGATAGCGCTGAAGATTTGCCTCTTTTGGAAATTGTAGGAAATCCTAGGCCCATTAATCCTGATACTAAATTATCGACATTAGCTTTTCAAAATGACTGGCCAATATTACGATTTACGGAAGAAAATAGTTCGAAAATAACTAATTTAGTACGTACAGGATTAGCAGGTGGCGTTTTTATGCCCGCTATATTAAAGGGAGTAGCCTCTGGCCTAACCAATATGAGTTGGGAGGAAGGTTTGGAGTCTATGATAACCGCTATTGGTGATTTTGGCACAGCCGCCGCAGGCATAAAATTAGCAATAAAAGGTGAAGAACACCTTGCCAATAGACCAGCAGTATTTATTTTCAATCACCAAAGTAACGCCGATGCTTTAATTGCGGTGAAATTATTGAAAAAAGGAATTAGGGGTGTAGCTAAAAAAGAACTCAAAAATATGCCAATTATTGGACAAATCATGCAAATGACAGGCACAATATTTTTGGATAGAACAGACAAAGAAAAGTCCATAGAGGCTATGAAGCCTGCTGTAGATAGCTTAAAATCAGGCACATCTATTGTAATTTTTCCTGAAGGCACCCGAAGTTACGACTATACTTTGGGGCCTTTCAAAAAGGGTGCTTTTCATATTGCTATGCAAGCAGGAGTGCCCTTAGTGCCAATTATTTTAAAAAATGCACACGATGCCATGCCGAGAGGTCAAAATGTGTTCAATCCTACACTTGTGGAAGTAATTGTTTTGCCGCCAGTTTCAACAAAATCGTGGACAAAAATAAATATGGATAAGAAAATAGCGGGCGTTAGAGGGTTGTTTTTAAAGGAATTAGGGCAAAAAGAGTAAAATAATTTCTAAGCTTGAATTTTCGACAAATAACTAGTAAATAGTTTGCCAAGTAACAAATTTTTATATTACCAACTAACCTATTTCCAGTATAATGATTTTAAAAGTAGCAGTATTAGGTGGGGGCTCATGGGGTACAACTGTAGCCTCCTTGGTTGCCAAAAACTGCCCAACTACGCTTTGGGCTCGTGATCAAAATTCAGTTGATGAAATAAATAAGTTTCATAAGAACGATAAATACTTAACTGGCTTTAATTTAACAGAATCATTAAAGGCATCTGCTTCATTATCAGTGACTTTAAATGATGCCGATGTTGTTGTTTGTGGTATTCCAACTCAAGTGTGTCGTGCTGTTTTGGAGGAGTCAAAGGCATATATCAGGCCTTGGGTGCCAATAATTACGCTTTCAAAAGGCTTAGAAATGGGTACAAGGCTGCGTAATTCTCAAATTATTGAATCTATTTTTCCTGGTCATCCAGTTGGAGTACTCACTGGCCCCAATCTAGCAAAAGAAATTATGCAAGGCCAGGCAGCTGCAGCAGTTTTAGCAATGGTTGATAAAAGGATTGCCTTAACTTTGCAAAATGTATTTAGTACGGGCCTTTTCAGGGTTTACACCAACAGTGACGTGATTGGCTGTGAAATAGCAGGGGCCTTGAAAAATGTAATAGCAATTGCTGCTGGTATGGGCGACGGCGCAGGAGCAGGGGACAATACACGTGCAGCGGTAATCACTAGGGGTTTAGCTGAGCTTACACGACTTGGTGAAAAAATGGGAGGAAAACCAGCTACTTTTGCAGGCCTAGCAGGCATGGGCGACTTAATAGCTACTTGTATAAGTCCGTATAGCAGAAACCGTTATGTGGGTACTCAGCTAGGTGTTGGTAAAACAATCCAAGAAATTATTTCCGAAATGAATATGGTTGCTGAAGGTGTGAAAACTTGTGGCGTGGTGGTAGAACTTGCTGAGATACATGGAGTGGCCATGCCAATCACTCAAGAAGTAAATAAGGTATTAAATTTGGGGGGAAGTGTTCGTGATGCTTTCCGTGGCTTGCTTCGATCAAAAATTGGGGCGGAGTCCGACCCTGGGTAATTACTCAATTTCATCATTTCTCATTTGATTTCATAGATTTTTAGCACAATAAAAAGAATCTTCATCAAGTTTTAATGAATTTTTTGCTCCCCTGAAATTTTTCTTGGAAACTTTGTTCATCTTAATTGGAGGTAAATATATAACTTGTATTTTTCCAAGTATAAGCCTCTTTTAATGAAACATGGATTATTTTTTTATAAAATATTCCTAGAAGGAAAATCGGGTAAAATACTCGTGCCTAGCCAAAAGCTAGATTTTTATTTCACTAAATCAATAAAATGATGATGACGTACGACTTATTAGGTGCAAAATTGATTTTGGAAAAAACAAAAAATTCGAAATCAGCAAAAAGTTCAATGAATATATTTAAAGCAAATAATTGGGTTAATATTTTTTTCCCATTCTTAAACTTTAAATTGGATTTAACAACCTCAACTGATTGGGATTTAGATTCTTAATTGTTTTTACAAAATTTAAAAAAATCCCGATTATTCGATAATCGGGATTTTTTTGTGGGTTTCAAACTCGAAAAAGTACCTTTTAAAACACCACCATTAAACTTGTAACTTTTCTGTAACTTCTGTTTTATAGTTTTGTATCATCAAATTAATCAAATAAAAAAATATTTTAAAAATTTAATATAAACAAGAAAATGGAAAAGTTAACTAAAACAACAAAGCCAGCGGTTAAAAAAGTAGTAATTAAAAATGCGAAACCAGCTGAAATTAAATCAATCAAAACTGAAATCAAAAATGTAGCTTCTGATATTGTAGAAGAAGTGAAAGAGAATACTTCGGTAGTGGTTAAAATTGCAAATGATACTTTCAATGAAATCAAGAAAGTTGATTTTACTGATAATATGGAAAAAATTGCTGATTCTGCAAAAGCTTTAAATTCACAGTTAAAAGTTTCGGCTACTGAAATTGTTGACGAAGTAAAAGAAATGACTGTTGAAGTTTCAAAAGTTGCACAGAAAAGTGTGGAGCAAATAGCAAAAAAAGTTGATGTAAAAGGTAATGTAGCTAAAGCGAAAAAGGCGGTTACAAAGTTGAATACCGAAATCTCTACAAACGTTGAAGATTTCAAGAAAAACACTACCAAATTGGCTAACGAAATGGTTGAGAATATGAACGTTTCTGATAGATTAGAAAAGTTTCAAAAATCTTTTAATAATGCCAACGAAAAGGCGGTAAAAAACACGTCTGAATTAATTGACGGAGTAGAATTACATGTTGAAAAATGGCAAGGCGTGGCTGAAAAAGCTATCAAAACAGGTTTAAAATTGGTTGATAATCAATCAGATATGATGTTTACAACATTGGAAGCCGTAAAAACTCAAGTGGGTAAAACTACAAATCGTTTTAAGAAATTGTTTACAGTTTAAAAAAGCATTTTTTAAGAAAAACTTCTTAAACATAATTTGCATATTAGTTTTAATACACCGATATACTAATTTATAAATTGTGTAAAATACCTCGCAGAAATGTGGGGTATTTTTTTGAATTTTTAAATAAATAAATCCAAAAATTCATTTCGATCAAAGACTTTTCCCAATCTTATTCAATAATGCCAAAGTGGCCATAATTCCCTCATATTCACTCATTTGCTCGCCTT
>JANMZR010000325.1:0-5827 GCA_031383555.1 Cytophagaceae bacterium
GAAGGAATCTACACCAAATCAGTCAGTTAACATTGAAAATGAAATGTTAGTAACAGATACAGATTTGATTGTCACTGATGTTGAATTTTTTACGCCAAAGAAGGATAATGCAAAAGCCAGTTCCATCATTGATGACATTGCTTTGGATGTACCAGCAGAGATTTCGGCACTTACATCAGTTGCTATCTCTCGTAAAGATTCCCTTTTATCATCGTTGCCATCTGTTTTATCCCCTTCTTCTCATACCAGGTCCCAAACAACTAGGAAACGCTCAACCCCGGAAAAATATGTTCCAACAATGGTTGCTACAGTTCGAAGAAGCATCGATTTGACTAGTTCAAGAAAGAAAAGCAAGAGTTCGAATACAAAGAAAAAAGGTGTAAAAGTCTCATAATGAGCATTTTACACCTTTGTAATAACCTCCTTGAAGGTCTAAAAAGTACTCGAGGCGGGTACACAACTCAAAAACCTATTATACTGTATTTCAATTAGTTATAACACCAAAAGCAACCTAAAATAAATAAAAGGGACTGTTTAGGGACTATTTTCATTTATTTACTATATATTTGCAAAAGAAAACAAGTGCAAAACAAAAGTAAAACAATGGCAAATATAAGGGTAAAACAGAAAGTTACAATTAGAGAAAAACAAGCCTCTAATGATAGAAAAAGTCTTTATTTGGATTGGTACGATGGAAACGGCAAAAGAACAAAAGAATATTTAAAACTATTCATTTTGGAAAACCCTAGAAACCCAATTGAAAGGCAATCAAATAAAGATGTTCTTGAAAAAGCTGAATTTTATCGAGTTGAAAAAGAGGCACAGGCTTTTAAGGGTGATGCTGAGGAGGCCAAAGAACAAAAATTAAATAAGAACCAGCATTTTATTGAATACTTTGAAAAGTATGTTACCAGCTATGATAAAAAAGACCTTAGAGTAATGAGGGCTTTATTAGGTCAATTCAAAAACTTTGCACCCAAAAATATTACCTCAAAAGAAATTACTGAATCATTTTGCAATAGCTTTAAAACCTACCTAGATAAAACCTTAAACGGTGATACACCCTCCACTTACTTTGCAAGGTTCAAAAAAATGCTTAGGCAGGCCAAAAGGGATAAACTATTTAGAGATAGTCCAGCACAGGAAATAAAAAACACTAAAAACGATACCAGCCTCACCAAAGCAGTATTAACTATTGCAGAAATACAATTACTTGTAAATACTCATTGTGGTAATCCCGAGGTTAAAAGAGCCTTTCTTTTTTGCTGTAATACAGGGCTTAGGTTTGTTGATGTAAAGGCCTTGCAATGGAAACATATAAAAGGTGATGTATTGAAATTAGAGCAAGCCAAAACCAAAGATAAAGCCTCTGATGGTGGTATTGTGGAGGTTACTTTAAATGATACTGCCATTAAACTATTAGGCCTACCAGCAGACAAAGAAGCCCTAGTTTTCAAACTACCAAGCCATAACTCCACAGTTGATAATATTAAATATTGGGCAAAAAGGGCTGGCATTGATAAACACCTGACCTTTCACTGTGCTAGGCACACGTTTGGAACGCTATTGGCCTATTATGAGAATGATATTTACACTATTTCAAAGCTTTTAGGCCATACTTCATTGAAGCATACCACCAAGTATGTTAGAGAATCAAACGAACTGAAATTAAAGGCAACCAACTCAATACCAGCACTTAAATTATAATTACAATGGAAAACAACGATACTGAAAGCTGGAAATTTGAATTCGAATTAAGACAATTTGTTGATAGGGTAACAAGGTGGCCATTAACAGCTTTAAAAGCGGGAATAACAGCAGATACTCCTTTTTGGCCATTTCATTATATAATAGAATATGGCAGAGAAAACGTTGATTTATTTAGCATTCAATTAAGAACCCGATTAACAAAAGCTGAAAATTGGAAACCAATTGCAATAGATTTACAAGATAGATTTTTGGTAGGTATAAATATTTATTTTGATTGGTATAATAAAAATAAAACTGCAATAAATGATTTAGAATTAAATCATATTTTTGATACAATGAATAGCTTTATTGAATCAACAGAAAAAGAGATTTATAAATATTTCCCTGAACTAAAGAACAATAATAAACCATTAGTAGCTGACTATTCAAAATTGTCAAAAATAAATGAAGTTACTTTCTTAATGCTTTTCAAAAATCCATTAAATGAGCCAAAAATTATGGAACAAATTTCAGAATTTTTAAACGATAAAGGAGAATGGACTACCGAGCCAAAAGTAAGG
The DNA here is from genome assembly GCA_031383555.1 of Cytophagaceae bacterium. GTDB lineage: Bacteria > Bacteroidota > Bacteroidia > Cytophagales > Spirosomataceae > JANMZR01. The sequence continues at coordinate 2,271 of JANMZR010000325.1, forward strand.
CATTTAGTAGCTTTATTTGAAGTTTTAAAAACCAAAGGTTATTTAAAAACTATTTATTCTAATCCAACAATTGCAAGCGCTTTTAAAAATAAATTCAAAGTAGATTTTGTAGCTAAGAATTTCCAGCCTACTCAAAGAAAAGAGGCATTAGATTATATTGAACAATTTAACAGCATAGGACTACCAAAGTTTAATTAATTTATTTATTTCCCAAAGTTCTTTTTTTGTTCCAATATAGTTCTAAGGAACAAATGGAACAACTTAGTTTCCTTTCTTTGCCAACTTTGCCTATCGATAGTTAAGAATAGCGCTATTCATTTTTTTTAATTTAAAATAACAAAAAAATGGATTTAACAATGGCTCAGTACTTTGAGCAAAACAACAAACGATTAGAAAAAATTGAGGCGGGTTTAATTGCCCAAAAATCAGTTTTCAATTTTGATGATTTTTGCAAATACACAGGTATTTCCAAAAGTTGGGGCTATAAATTAACCTCTCAAAGGTTAGTACCTCATTACTCGCCAAATAATAAAACCTTGTATTTTGAAAAGGTTCAAATAGATAATTGGCTACTGCAGAACCCAATTAAGACCTCCACAGAATTAAAGGCAGAAATTAAGGGAGGGGCTGGCAAATGATACTAACTGACTATTACCAAACGGTGCAAATTGCCAAAAGTCAAACTCGGTTTGATGTGGAGGCCTCCTCAGAAAGTTACCCTTTATATGAAAGCTTAATGAGAAACCAAATCGGATTTAATAAAGGTGGTTTGAGTTTTCATTATACAAAAGTACCTGAGCGGTTTAATATGAGACAAAAGGATAAGCCCGACATGGCTATTTCTAAAGGTGAAAATATTTCAAGTGTATTTGTGCCTAAAATAAATGAATTAAATCCAGACATAACTTTTGGACATGGCGACAATAACGGCACAAATGATGCAATAATGATTGTAGAACATAAGAACGATTTAGGCAAAGTATTTGGTATTGAAATATTTATTTCTCGAGGTCAAAAGAACCACCAATTAAATTTATATCGATTAATGAACGATGGTGATTTAGATTTTGAAATGGATAAGTTTAGGAATGAGGCAAAGAAAAAGGTATTACCAAAAGAGTAATATTTTGTTTGAGGCTGTAATCGATTTTACAGCCTCAAATTTCATTTCTCTATGTTAAGTATAATTCTATTACTGATTTGGTAATGGAATTATTTAAAGACCATTAATCATGTATGATAATATAGAATTATATCTACCAATTGATAAAGTAAAAAATTTTGATTTTCTGAGGGAAATACCTAACAAGTTAGAACGCACCAGCGAACACTTTTTTAATGATGGTAATGATATTGCAGTTAGTGGCTCACTTGGTTTACTTAAAGTATCAGTAACAAAAAATAAGGTAAAAATAAAAGACAGCAGTTTTTGCAAATGGATATTAGGTGATAATATACAAGGGTTATATCGTGGTGATGTACAAAGAGGTTTTGAGAAACTATCTGATTTATTAGGTTTACCAATGGAAAAGGCCAATGTAACAAGAATAGATTTAGCACAAAATATAATTGTGAAATATGAACAAAGCACTTATTTAACCCATTTGGGTAATTTGCAATATTACAGCCGTTTGCCTCAGAATAACGGTTTGTATTACCAAAACGGTAATGGTAAGCTAGTATTTTATAATAAAATACATGAGGCAAAATTAAAGGGAGTTCCAATACCTGAGATATATAGAAACAGGCATTTATTGAGGTATGAAAGGCGATTTACAAGCAAGCTGGCCAATCAGTTTAATATGGCAGAAATTACTGTAAAATCGCTTTATGAAGAGGTTTTTTACACCAATATTATTGATAGGTGGTACAACGATTATTTAAAAATTCAAAAATTAACAGATATTCACTTTGATTATAAAATGGTAAAAGGAAAAAAAGAAGTGTACCAGCAATCAGTATTGTTTTATGTACAGCAACGAGGAGGCCTCCTCACAGTATTAAACGAGGTAAAAGAGGCACAGAATAAAGGTGAAATTAAACCAAAAGAGGCATTCGATTTAAGAAAAGCATATACAGATGCTTGCAAATGTGAATTAATGACCTCAAAAAGTGAATTAATTACCGAACTAGACCAAAAAATGAAAGAAAGTATAAGGTTTTACCGATAGCCAAAGACCGCATTTTGCCAAACAGCCCCAATCCACCACAAAATTAAAGCCCTTGAAGCCCAAATAGCACAGCTACAAAAGCTACAAAGGCTTAATACCTTTTTGGAAAAATTAAAATAATTATCGTTTCTTTTTGTTAGTTATCATAATGTTACTTAACTTCCTAATACTCTCTACCTCAAGTAGCATTTCATAATTCCACCTATTACCACCACTATCAACAGGTATCAATAAACTAATTCTTTTACCTTTATTTTTCATTAGCTCATCCTCATCATCTCCAAATAATAATACTGAATTAAAAAAATCTTCAAACTCATAGCCTCCATCCATCCCATAGCCCTTTTGGTAATGTAAACCAATACCCAAAAAATCCATCTTTATTGCATTAGCTGGTATTATCCCCATAAGGCTACCTCGTTTTGTTAAGTCCAAAGCCACCCCTTCCCTCACTATAGCCGCATGTTGCCAGTCTATCTCAATTACTTCGCTAGTTTTATTTTTCAGATTTAAACTTATCAACTTATTGCCTGCATTTATTTTCATCCTAACCAAGCTATCCTCATACACATTATTAACACTCTCAGTAGCATTTACAAGTTTATAACTATAAACATACCGCCTAGTACAGCTACCCAACGCCAGCAAGCAAATCAAAAGTATTGTATTTTTCATAAAGGATTTTTAATTATTGTCAAATATAATAAATAAACACCATACAGGATTTTGTAAGCTACTTTTATAAATCGGTCTATCAGCCCTCAATTATATAAGTAGTATCGACGGTAGGTGCCACCGTTGTCCTATTGGTGAATGTAAAGTTTAAAGCAAGGTCTTTGATACCTGGTTTATTATTTAATTTAATATTGTCTATATTTATTGGACTTTTGTCTGAAAACAACAAATATTTACAGAAATGCAAAAAGGAACAACAAATAATCCTAATGGTAGACCAGCTGGCACTGCCAACAAAATCACAGCCATTTTAAAAGAGAAAATTGAATTTTTAATAGAAAATAATATTGACAAATTTCAAAAGGATTTGGAGGCATTAGAGCCAAAGGATAGATTAAACCTAATTGTTAAACTTTTTGATTTTGTTTTACCAAAGCAAAAGGAACTGAAATTAGAATCAGAATTTAAAGAGCAACCAATATTTTTAAACACGATAAAAACTTATACAGGCTTACCAGACTTCTATTTTGATGAGGAGGGATATAAAGTAAATCCTAATAATATTGATATAGACGTTAGAAAAGTACATGAATGATTTGTTTCATTTATCTGCATAATGTTTTGATGAGGAGGGTAATAAAATAAATCCAAATGATTTGAAATTAAATAAATAACTTGCAAAAGTAATTTTTTTTGAAATAGATTAAATCT
>JANMZR010000330.1:0-3184 GCA_031383555.1 Cytophagaceae bacterium
TCTATAGCATCATTGGCTACAATATCAACTATAACTGGTGTAGTATTTGGATTTTTTAGGCTTAAATCATTTACTGCATTTGGGATAATTGGTATATCAACTAAAATCAAATCTGTAGGGCAATTATACAAATAATTAATACTACTTGTTGATACATTTCCAAAATTATCTTTTGCTTGAATCGTGATTTGATTCATACCAATCGGTAAACTAGGGAATACGAAATAATTGTCTATGGTTACTCCATATTTCTCCCCATTCAAATATATTTCATATTCAACCTCATTATCAATATTATCAGAACTAGCTGTCCAACCAATTGATACATTACTCTGAGGAATAGCACTGGCGAAGCCATTTATTGTCAACAATTCTAAATTTGCTGGAGTTGTTGGTGCCAATATATCTAAGGTTGGGCATTGGGTTGAAACCTTGGCATCGGCCCAATCTGCATGATTATCACAGAATATATTATTGGGGCTATCGACATTTAATCTCAGTAAAGTTTTGTTTCTAATATCAATATTAAGGTCAATAGTTTCTGAATTTGAGGTAAGAGAAGGGCTTGTATAAAATAAAATATCATCTAAATAAATTTTAAAAATAACACTTCCACATGTGGGTGTTGATATAATTGAATCATCTAACCCAATTTTAACTTTAAAGTTTTCTCTATTAAAAGAAGCTACATTATATATTAATTCAGAGTAGGGGTGCACCCCTAAACCTTTTGAATATACAATTCCATTTAGTGATATTGAAGAACCGTCGTTTGCTTCATCACCTCCATTACTTTTATCTCGTTCATAAGGGCCAAAGCCGTTTATTGATGCTACTGGATCCAAATTAGAAAGATAGGTGTCAGCTAATTGGATACAGTAACTATTTGGAGTTGTAAAATAAATAATTGAACTTTTAGTTGCATTTCCTGCAAAGTCACGTACAATAATTTGTGCTGAAAATGATTTATTTACTAAAGATGCTGTAGTAAAATAGTTGAAATTTGTATTTCCAAATATTGTAAGCCTTTGCGATTCTCCATTTATGAAGGTTTCAATACTTTTCACCCCAATGTCATCAACTATATTTGACCATTTTATACTAAACCCATTCTGGTGGTAATTTTCAACATATATTAACGGAATTTCTGGTGCCTTAGTATCGTTTAAATTACAATTCGGAAATAGTTTTTTTTCAAATTTTGTAAATAAATTGTAGGAGTCTGTTACAGTAAGCTCAATGCGATAGTTATATAGATTATTATTACAAGGTACATCCGATAAAGTAAAATCACCTGACAAACTATTTTCATTATACTCCAAATGTTCATGTTCATTATGTACTAAGTATATTTTCCAATTATAGACTAAACTGCTGTTTGGCTCTTCATTATCGGAAATATTTGCATTTAAAACTATATTATTCGATACCAAAGGATCAAAACTGGTCATATTATCCAAACTCGTACTATTTATTTGAGGTGGAGTGTTATTTACAGAAATTATTTTGCTTATGCTATTAGTTAAACCTCCATCATCAGTTACAGTAAGCGTAACTGTAAAAACTTGAGGGGTATTGCCATTTGCAATAAATTGATGGGCAATATTTAAACCTGTTTCTGTACTATTATCTCCAAAATTCCAATTATATGTTAAATTATTATTTTCAAAATCTGTTGATTTGGAGCCATCAAAATTTATATTTAAAGGACTACTTCCATAATTTATATCAAAATTAAAATTAGCTTTTGGAGCTTGATTGGTATTTGGTGAATAAGTTATTTTTTTTATTTCGCCATAAATATTTATGAAATACATGGACTCGTTTAAATTATTATAAATATAGGAAACTACTTTTCCTCCATTTGGAGTAAAGTCAATTTTTGAGGTTGGGTTATTGTTGGTGTCTAAATTTATAGTTTTTACCCACTCATTATTATATTCACCAAAAAACAATGCATTATGATAATTGGAAGGATAGGATGTGCCTTCATAAAATTCACCCAAAATGATACAACCGCCAGTGAAACTTGGGAAATTAAATTGTGTAGACCCTACATTTACAATAGAGCCATTGATTAAAACTCTAGCAGTACTTCCCGGTCGGCCGTATTCAAGAGTAGGTCTTGTGTGAACGGCAGGATGGTACGAAGGATTTGTTTCAAAAATACTCTGAAAACCTTCAAATCGAGGCCATCCAAAATTTTGCCCACTCTGTGTTACCGTATTTATTTCTTCATAAGCGTCTTGTCCTACATCACCCACTAATATAGTTCCCGGTGCACCATCACTAATATCAGCGCTTCCAGTATTAGGTTTTATAGCTATTCTAAAAGGATTTCGTAATCCCAAAGCCCAAATCCTTGATTTTGCCGACCTTGGATTCAATGTTTCGAAAAAAGGATTTGATGCTAAGCCATTTCCATTTGCCGGGTCAATTCTTAATATTTTCCCATTGTGTGAAGTTTGTAATTGGGTGCGCCATAATTCAGTGGCGTCAAATTCGGCTTGAGTAATAATTCCATCTGTAAGGGCTTGAGCTTGATAGTCGGCACCTGAAGCCGCATCCCCTGTAGAAACTATCAGGGAACCGTCTTCACCAAATTTCATATCCCCACCGATATGAAATATACTTGTAGTTGGAATACCTGTGGTTTTTGTTTCGCCAATCAATATAAACCTTGAGTTCGGCTCTAAACTATTGAAATTGTCAAATTTATTTAGTGTATAACGGGTTACACGTGCGATGGTTGCATTTTGTTCGTTGGCAGATAGCGAATAATTTGGAGTTCCATAATATAGTAAATGATGCCTGTCAACAACATAAAATAAGTAAAAATAGCCGTTGATTAAAAAGTCTGGATCTAACTCAATGCTCATTAAACCATAGTCGCCATAAAATGCAACTTCTTCCGAAATATCAAGAATTTGGGTTTTTATATTATTTTGATAAATAAATACCTTTCCTGCTCTTTCAGCGACATACATTCTTCCATTTTTATCAAAATCAATATCCATTGGATTGTTCCAAGTTGAAATGTCAGATTCAAAAAAGCCAGATGGTAACTGACCAAATAGAGGAGATACACAAAAAAATGTAAATAAAAAAAATACACTTTTTTTAATATTATTGACGTGGTATTTAATTTGAGACATTTTTTGGTTTAAATTTTTTAAGGTTCAAT
>JANMZR010000336.1:0-1917 GCA_031383555.1 Cytophagaceae bacterium
CCAATTACCTTTTGTTGAGTCGTTTCTAAAAAGTTTGGTAACCGTTTCAACAGGATAATTGGTTAAAAGTGAAACTCATTGGTAATGAGTCGAATAATGAAGGAATTGGAGCTAGAGTAGAAGTGGTTGCTGGTGAATTGAAAATGATAAGAGAAATTGATGGAGGTGCCTCAAGCCATCTTTCTCAAAACTCAACCATTGCACATTTTGGTTTGGGTAAGTTAACTAAAATCGATAAAATTGTTATCACATGGGTGGGAGGGAAGCGGCAAGTTTTTGAAAATCCAAAGATTAATAAATTGATAGAAATTCAAGAGGAGAAATCGAAGCCAAGTCAATATTGGAAATACATAATTATATTGTTTTTAATAGCCTTTTCAACCTATTTTTTAATGAAATCTACTTTAAGAAAAAATAAATAACTAGTATGAAAGATAAAAATACCCGCCGCAACTTTTTAAACACAATACCTTTAATTGCCTCATTATCAGCTTTTTTGGATAAAGAAAGTTTATTTTCAACTAAATATCCAATATCATGCAATGCCTATAATTGGAATACATTTTATAGTAGAGCGGGAAAAAGTTGGGGCGAAAACTGGAATGATTGTATTGCTGATTTTGCAAAAACTGGATTAAAAGCATTTGAACCAAGCCTAACGAGTATTGAAGAAACCAAAACAATTTGGGCAGCCTTAAAAAAACAGGGTATTGCTATGCCATCAGTTTATGTAAATAGTGTTTTGCATAAACAAAATGAAGCAGATAATTCAATTGCCGAAATACTTAAATTGGCTGATTTAGCAAAAAGCTATGGAACTAAAATATTTGTGACCAATCCGACTCCTTTAAGCTGGGGTGGTCTGGAAATAAAATCCGATGAAGAACTCATAATCCAAGCCAAAAGCATGGAAAAACTAGGAAGGGAATTGCGAAAAAGAGGTATTACTTTGGCTTATCATACTCATGATGTGGAGTTACGTGCAGGTGCAAGAGAGTTTCATCATGTTTTGCAAAATACAACTAGAGAAAATGTTTCATTTTGTATGGATGTTCATTGGGTTTATCGGGGTTCTGCCAACTCTCAAGTTGCTGTTTTTGATGTTTTAAAAATGTATGGTAATAGAATTGTAGAATTACATTTAAGACAGTCAGTGGGAGGGGTTTGGTCAGAAACTTTTGGTGATGGCGATATTGATTATGGACGATTTGCCAAAGAGTTAAAGCGATTGAATATTCAGCCTCATTTGGTGATTGAACAATGTGTAGAAGAAAAATCACCAAATACCATGGAGGCAGTTGGCGCACATATAATTGATTTGAAGGTTGTTAAAGAAATTTTTAGTTAATTTATCTGGACTATTCTATGACGTGTAAAATAATTCGTTGATACCTAGTTAAAGAAGGAATACCGTTATCCTTTCCTTCTGCAATGATATGAAAGGTATCACCTTTTAAAGCAGATTGTGGAACTATAATATTGGCCAGTAAATTTGATTTCTGCTTAATTTCTATACTTTCATTTGAGCTGCCAGCCTCCTTATATTGCCAAAATTTAATAGACACTAAATCCTCATCAATATCTTTTGCTAGTATATTAATATTCAATTTTTCTCCTTTTTTTACTTTTCTTAAATTACTATCAATTACTATTATTTATGGTGGCTGGGGAGGCAGATTGACACAGTCTAAAACTTACCCAAATCGTTGGGAAGATGGCTCAAAAGCTGCAGATTATAATGATTTTACTAAAAAAGCTGATAATGCTTACCCACAAACAAGGTGGCTAGAAGCAATTCAAAATGATTTTTCTGCTAGAGCCGACTGGTGTATAAAACCTTTTAAAGACGCCAACCACCCACCAAAAATAATAGTAATTGATAGTAATTTAAGAAAAGTAAAAAAAGGAGAAAAATTG
>JANMZR010000340.1:0-14343 GCA_031383555.1 Cytophagaceae bacterium
TCCCATCTTTTTATCTGAGTAGGTGTAAGCACTTGTGGTATATTTTGAAGCTCCCCTGTTGCACCAACAATATGGTCGTTTGGCACTGTAATGGCCACTTTGTAATTTCCAAAAATCAAGGTAAACTCTCCTTGCCCCAAAAACTGTTTATGTTGCCATCCGTTTACATCGTTGTATGCACACATTCGAGGAAACCAGTGAGCAATATTGTAATTATAATTTCCATCTTTTGCGAAAAATTCATAACCTGAGCGACCGTAATATGTGGTAATCAAATAATTCCAATCGATTGAAAATACGAATGACTGCCCCGGATTCAATGACATCGGCAAATCTAACCGCATCATGGTTTGGTTGATCGTATATTTCAGTTTGTTGCCTGTTTTATCTTTAATTGAGGTGATTTTGAAACCATAATCTTTCCCATCAGTTATCGTTGGATTTGGGTTCGACGGTGTAATTCTTGTACTAACACTCTCAACACCACCTATATTAGTAGCAGAAGTAGTATTGTTTTTATCAAAAATATTTTGATCCAATTGTAGCCACATATAGGTGAGCACATCTGGCGAATTGTTGTAATAGGTGATGGTTTCTGAACCAATTATTTTGTTGTTTGGCTCATCTAATTCAGCCTTAATATCATAATCGGCTCGGTTTTGAAAATAATCTTTTCCAGGAGTACCAGAAGCTGTCCGGTAAGTGTTGGGGGTTGGTAAAAGTTTATCTAATTGCTCAAAACGTGTGTTGCCATTGAATGGTTGTGCTTCTTGTGCACTCACAAAAAAGGTAGTAAATAACATAGAGGCCATAAATAAGCCTTTGATTTGTCTCTTCATCTGTAGAATAAATGTTGTTAAAATTTCAAACATCAAAATTACCAAAATGTTAGGTAATAGCCAACTAATAATAAATAAGTTAAAAATGGTTAATTTGATTATTTAAAAAAGCTTTAAATCTATTTTTAATATTGGCTCGTTATTTTTTTGATAAATTTGTAAAATAGTACATGTTCATTATTTAGTTATGAGATTATTCATCTTTGTTTTATGCTTTTTTTCGATAGCAAGTTTTGGTCAGGGGAAAATATATATTATTGGCAAGGTTGAGGATAAAGAAAATCATAAAGGTATAAAGTCTGCCAGAATTTTTAATCATAATGCCAAAGCAGGCTCTGTAACCAATGATAGAGGTTTATTTTTCATTTGGGCTATGGCTGGTGATTCTGTGAAAATTTCGGCAAAGGGATATTTTCCAATTACTTTTTTTGCAAAAAATATAACAAAAGACACCACTTTTATTCTAAGCTCCGACCCAACTTATGTAACGCAACTCGATGAAGTAGAGGTATTTGGCAAGAAAACTGAGCAAATGAAACGTGAAATAAAGGAATTGTTGAATGAAAACCCTGAAAATGGAAAGTTTGAAGCAGGCTCATTACTCTCAACTAATACAACTCCGGGAATGGGTGGGGCTGGTATTTCTATTTCAGCAATATACGATTATTTTTCTGTTAGTGGCAAAGACCACCGCAAAGCAGATTATCTCAAACAACAAGGGAGATACCAGTTTTATGCTGGCTGGAGGATGAATCAAAAACTTGTGGGCAGGCTTACGGGGCTGAAAGACAAAGACTTAGAGCAATTTATGACTTACCTCAATACTGATAAAAAAATTGATACTGATTATATTCTCAAAGCCTCGGATTACGAACTAAATGCAACTATTTTAACCTATTTTGAGGCTTATAAAACCAGATACGATTATTACGTAAAACCCAAATAAAACCTAACAAGCCTCATCCTAAATCCTGCTCCCGAGGAAAAGGACTCTTGACTACGGATATAAAGGGTCAAATGCAAATTCATTATCAAATTAGTGGCTTTTTTTATCTATTTAGCCTATTAATGGAAAAAGTTTCATCATTTCATCTGGAATACGGGCTGGTTTATTTGTAATTGCCGACATTAATATCCAAGTGGTTAGCGATTCTACAAGCAATTTATTATCTGATTTTCTGATAATTTGAACTGCTCTTTTTGATCTCACGCCACCATATTCTTTTAAATAAGTATTCAAATACAATTCGTCACCTAAAAAACCAGGGTTTTTATAGTCAATCTCATGCCTTATAGCTACCCAAAAATAGTTTTGGAGCAATTCAGGAGTAGCTACTTCCAACCAATGACCCTCTGATACATCTTGCACCCAACGCAAGTACACAACATTGTTCACATGGTTAGCTTGGTCGATATCGTCCGGTTGAACGGTAATAGATATTTGAAAATGAATTGGTTGCAAAATAGTAGGGTTAAAATAAAACCAACAGTAGTCAATAAAATTGAATAATGTTGGCTAAATATAGAACAATTTTAATAAAATATTATTCTATCGATTTAAATTCAATTGTTGCAACCGACATTACTATTTGGCTTGGAGTTGCCTTTTCGTTTTTAAACACGAAATACAAATCTTGTTGACCAATATTAGCAGGAATTGCAATTTTCAACTTACTGCCTCCTTGCCTACGTGGGGCAGGTGTAGGTGCTGGCGCAGAACCCGCTGAAGCGGTACTAGCTGGAGCTGCAGCAGGCGGAGGACCTTGTCGAAACTCTTGAGGTGTAATACTTTCGGATTTTCCAACTATACTTCCTGTTACTGAACCTGTTCGCAATTCAATAAAACCTCCTGATGCACCTACCCTAGTTTGAGCATTTGCTGATATTTCAATTTCAGAAATTCCACTTAAATCTATATTTTTATAGCCTAAATAAGCTTCGTTACCCACCATCGAAAAGGTACGGCCAGGCGTTATTACCAAATTTGTGCCTTTAGAAATATCGGCCAATTCAGGGTTTAAAATTGGATTTCTCAACACCAAAATATCCTCAGATGCCAACGACTTCTGGGTTTTTGAGCCTTTATCTTTATAGGCTGCCCTAAAAATATAAGACCCGTTTGAGCCTTTTTGCTCTTTTGGAACTTTCGTTTCAAAACTTCCTTTTGTTGGTAATGAAGCGGTCGATTTGGGCTCCGCAATATTCAAAATATATTGAACCATAATGTCAGCTTCTGCTTGTGATATTTGAGGGTGAGCAGCCATCATATGAGTGCCCCAAACACCGCCGCCACCTTTTATTACCTTACTTGTCAAGTTTTCTAACGCCTTTGAGTCGCCTTTGTATTTAGTTGCAATTTGGTTGTAGGATGGCCCGAGTGAAGCTTTATCAGCTTGGTGGCACGACTTACAATCACTTTTGTCAATCATGCGTGCGCCGACTGAACTAAAGGCGGCGGCGTCAACCCCACGATGATTTTGTGAAGGTTCAATTTTATCATAACCAATTGGCAAATAGTCGATTGACATCGCTACCTGATTAGGTTTTATTTTTCCATTGGCTAGGGTTCCGTCTTCTTTATCAATTACGTTTACATCATAATCAATGGTTTTATTTGGAAAATAAAAAGACTTATTACCACTTTTAATATTCAAAGCCACCTGAGGAGGCTCATTACCAATTGTTACATCAAAAGATTCAGAATTCTCTTCGCCTTTATCATCTTTTACAGTTAAGCTAACATTATAAATACCTGGTACTGCAAATGTATAACTAGGATTTTGGGCTGTAAAAGTTTTTATTTTACCTTTTTTTCCGGAAATTTCCCATTTATAAATCAATTTATCACCATCAGGGTCAGCTGTTCCATTTGATGAGAAATCTACTTTCAAAGGAGCCGCTCCGGCTTTGGTGCTTACAGCAACGGCTACTTTTGGCATGCGATTACCAGCATTGTATTCAACTTTTACCAATTTAGCATTGTCATTTCCTTTGAACCAAGCAGTTCCATATTCTAAAACATAAAGGTCGCCATCTGGGGCAAAGTCCATATCAATTGCACTACCAAAGTCTGTATGTGGCATAAAACGCTCCATTGATTTATAATTCCCGTTTTCGTCCATAGTAATAGCCATAATCCAACCACGCATAAACTCAACAATCAACCACTTGCCTTCATAGTAGCTTGGGAAAACCCGCTTGCCGTCTGGGAAATTAGCAGCACGAAAAACTGGCCCACCTGTTGCCGACCTACCAGAAGCCCCCATTAATGGGAACTCCTCCGAAATTCCATAAGGATACCAAAGAAAAGCAGGAACTGCTGACGGCAAATTTTTCAAACCAGTATTATTAGGCGAAAGATTTATAATATTATTGGGGTCCTGTTTTGAATTTGCAATTAACTTATTGGTTTCAAAATTCCAATCTGGGTAAGCATAATTATTGCCAATAAAGTAAGGCCAACCAAAATTACTAGCTTTACGGGCTTGATTAAATTCGTCATACCCACGTGGGCCTTGCTCGCTATCAGCCGAAGCATCTGGCCCTACTTCTCCCCAATACAAATAGCCGGTTTTACTGTCAATTGTTGGCCGCCAAGGGTTTCTATGGCCCATTGTGTAAATTTCTTTTTTCACTAAACCGTCACCATTGTTGGGTAATGTTTCATATAAATTGCCTTTCGGAATGCTATAAGTCCCATTAGCCTCGGGCTTGATTCTGAGTATTTTACCTCGAAAATCATTGGTATTTCCTGCACCACGTTGGTCGTCCCAATTTTCCCAACCTTTACGTTCATCAAGATTTGCATAACCAGGAGTACCTGAGTTTGAGGTGTTATTTCCTGTGGTTAAGTAAAGATTTCCACCCTTATCCCAAGTCATTCCACCGCCTGTATGGCAGCATTCTTCCCTTTGCTGGGGTACATTTAGCAATATTTTTTTAGAATCGGCCACCAAAGTTGAGCCATTCAATTCCCAGCGTGCCAAAACGTGTTGCTTTTCATCAGGATCGGCATAATACATGTAAATCCAATGATTTTTCTCAAAATTCGGATCTTGTTCTATGCCCATAAGGCCTTCTTCGGCTTCCCTTTTTACACCTTTTGCATTGGTATATTTGGTATTTACTGGAATAGTGGCAATGGTTGTTGTCTGGCCAGTATTGGGGTCGTATTGTTTCAAAGCGCCTTTTCTTTCCACAAAAAGAATACGACCATCTTTCAATGCTATTAGTTCCATCGGCTCATCCAACTTTTCGGCTAAAGTAATTTTAGTGAAACGACTTTCATCTGGAGTTTGTGAGAAACAAATATTTGTAATTAAAAAAATAGTTAGGGTAAAACTTGAAAAAAGATTTTTCATTATTTTAAATTAATTTGATTTATGTATTTAAAAAACAAAATTGAGAAAAAGTTTTATTTTTTATATCCTTTTTTCTACTAGTTTGTGGTTTTATTCGATGGATAAAGGAGAAACGCAAAAAATTGACTTGCCTCAAATGCTAATATTTGTGGTGGTTTTTTATTTATTTAAAATTTCAATTAATTTTCTTGAATTTAAAACTGGGTTATTGGTTTCAACTTCAATCTTTTGCACCAAATTTTGGTTCCTTTTTTGCAAACCCATCAAATACCATTTATCATAATACTCGAGCGTGATTCGGGCAACTTCGGCATAGTTTTTTTGAGCAAGTGCTATAGTGGCTTCTTGGTAATTTTGGCCACCTAAACGTTTTTGGATACGATCCAATGAGGCTTGAAGTTCGTCATCTACGCCAGCTTGGGCATATTTTTCAACTAAAAAGGGAACCCGTGTTTCTGCCTTAATATCTAAAAAAAGCACCTTTGTGTTTCTTATTTGTTGGAATAAGCTATCAGGAATATTGCAAGTACCCACATTTTTTGATTCATCTTCTATCCAAATCCTTTTGGTAAGGTCAAATTTTTGGAATTCATCGTAAAGCAGGTTTTCAAAATATTCTGAACTTGGCTGCGCTGGCTGGCCAATGGCTCCGAAAGCAGATCCCTTATGATGTGCAAGCCCTTCAAGGTCAATAACTTGCTCACCTAATTTAGCCAGTTCATGCAAAGTTTCTGTTTTTGCTGAACCTGTTTTGCCACCAAGTACAATAAGATTTAGTGGTTTTTCAAAAAACGCTAAAACTAAATTCCGATAAGCTTTATAGCCACCTACCATAGTATTTACCTCAAAGCCAGCGGTTTCCAACAGCCAAGCAAAGCTACCTGAGCGCATTCCTCCTCGCCAACAATGCACTAAAACTTGTTTGTTTGGAGCTACTCTACTAGCTTTCTTAACAAAATCTACCAGTTTTGGCCCTACCATTTCCAAACCTAAAAGAACAGCAGCATCTTTACCTGCATTTTTAAATTTTTTACCCACTTTGGCACGCTCATCATTATCAAAAAGCGGAATATTTATAGCACCTATAATATGTGCTTTTTCAAATTCCCCAGGGCTACGCACATCGATTATGGGTGTGGAATTTGCTTTTTGCAGGAAATCTGTTGGGGATAGGGCTTTTGGCATAAAATTTAATTCAAAACCCTTTTTTTCCAAACATCAGGACTTCTTTTTTGATGAAAAACGGCTAAAATATATACGGTATTCTCTTCGTAAATATAAAAGATATTAAAAGGGAAAATGTTCATCACAAATTTTCTAACTGATTTAAATTCAATGGGATAAACGATAGGATTTTCAAGTAAATTTTCAAATCAATAATCCAAAGAGTCTTTGAAAGCATTGCCTAATTCTGTGAATTGTGAATTATAAAAATTATTTGATTCAATAATGTCTTTTTCAGTAAACACTAAAATTATTAAATCAGTTTCTTTCAAATTAATGTAGATTTTAGCTTATACCATGATTTGCCGTGCATGTTTTTTTGAAAAGCTTCATACCTACTTTCTAGTTCGGCTCTTTCATTATCTTCATGAATTTCAATAAAGTTATAGTCATTTTTAAATACCTTTAACATTGAAATCAGATTTTTTGCCTTTTCTGCATTATCATCAATTTGAATTGTATAAACCATAACTGATTGTTTTTTTGCCAAATCTAATGTTTTAAAAATAATAATGCAAACACTAAGCCTTCGCCTCCCTCAAATACAGCTGAATAGTATTTTCCAAACCTAAATAAAGGGCATCACAAACGAGTGCATGGCCGATTGAAACCTCCAATAAGTTTGGGATATTTTGATGGAAAAAACGAAGATTATCAAGGCTCAAATCGTGCCCTGCGTTGATACCAAGGCATAGCTCGTTAGCTTTTTTGGCTGCCAAAACGAAAGGGGCAATGGCCAATTCTCTATTCTTAAAATAATTTTCCGCATAGGGTTCAGTATATAATTCAATACGGTCAGAGCCAACTGCTTTGGCGCCTTCCACCATTCGTTCGTCCGCATCTACAAATATTGAAGTACGAATGCCCTCTTCCTTAAAAATACCAATTAAGTCAATTAACAAATCTTTGTTTTTGATAGTATCCCAACCTGCATTGGAGGTTACCGCACCCAAAACGTCGGGTACGAGCGTTACCTGTGCGGGCTTATTGTCGAGTACCAATTCTACAAATTTCTTTTCAGTTGGGTTGCCTTCTATGTTAAACTCTGTGGCAATTGCAGTCTTTAAATTAAACACATCCTGATAGCGAATATGGCGTTCGTCGGGCCGGGGATGAACCGTAATACCCTCAGCACCAAAGCGTTCACAATCTAAAGCAACTTTTACCAAATCAGGGTTGTTGCCCCCACGAGAGTTGCGAAGGGTAGCTATTTTATTGATGTTTACTGAAAGTCGTGTCATGTTGTTTGGCTAAACCATAAGGTTTTCAAAACCTTATAGGTTTCTTCTAAAAATGCGTAATTTTGCACATTAATATTTACACAAAAATACAAAAGATATGTCGTTAAAAACAACAATAGAAAACAGCATAAAAGATGCCATGAGAGCCAAAGATGCAGGCCGTTTGATGGCTTTGCGTTCAATAAAAGCATTAATTATGGTCGATGAAACTTCGGGAAAGTTTCCAAATGGCTTAACAGCTGAAGACGATATGAAAATATTGATGAAGGCCGCTAAACAACGTAAAGATGCCGCTGAGATGTTTCAAGGCCAAAGCCGTACCGACCTTTATGACAAAGAAATGAGTGAATTGGCTGTAATTGAGGAGTTTTTACCAAAACAACTTTCATTAGAAGAAATTAAAGAAAAAATTGCCGCCATAATTGCCTCAACTGGTGCTAGCTCAATTGCCGATCTAGGAAAAGTAATGGGTGTTGCTTCCAAAGAATTGGCAGGTTTGGCGGATGGTAAGGCAATTTCGGGAGTTGTAAGGGAGTTGTTGGGGTAAATTTATTTGATTAAAAGAGTTGTAGAAAAAAGTTTGAAAATGAAAAAGAGGCTGTCTAAAAAAAGCAGCCTCTTACCGAAAATTGGCTTCTTTTTTCCGCACTGGGGAACCAAAACACGCTGAGGCCAAAAAGTTGTGCTAGGTATTTTTGCTCTTCATGGGAGTTCAAATGATTCAAACGTTAACCTTGAGTGTTCAATTTCTTGTCATCAATAATTTTTAAAAATCAATCTAATTATTATTTGATTTCTACCTATTCAAGCGGCTCTCCATTTTTATCAACAATAACAAAGACCTCTTCATCAGCTTTTTTCATAAAATATTTTTCTCTGGCAAATTTTTCTTGAAGCTTTTTATTGCCAAAAACCTCCTTTCTATCCTGATCAACTTCTACTATTTTTTCATCATAATACACTAAATCTGCTTTAAGCTCAGCAATTTTTTTTCGTAATTTTAGCATTGAACTAAAATCATTACTATCAACAAACGACATCCAAATCACTAAACCACAAAAAGTATAAGTGTAAAATTTATGTTTGTCAAGAAAAGTGATAAGGTTGTAAAACATAATCATTTAAAACCTCATAGGTTTCAAAAACCTATGAAGTTTAATAATAAATTTAAAAATTCAACCCTGGGAAATAAGCTGTTTCGCCCAATTCGTCTTCAATTCGAAGCAATTGATTGTACTTAGCCATACGATCAGAGCGTGAGGCCGAACCTGTTTTTATTTGTCCTGTATTCAAAGCTACTGCTAAGTCAGCAATAGTGCTATCCTCCGTTTCACCTGAGCGATGGCTCATGATGTTTTTATATGAGTTACGTTTTGCTAAATTGATAGTGTCAATCGTTTCAGTTAACGAGCCAATTTGGTTTACTTTTACCAAAACAGCATTGGCTACATTTTGATCAATTCCCATTTGTAATCTTTTTACATTGGTTACAAAAAGGTCGTCTCCAACTAATTGAATTTTCTTGCCTAATTGTTTGGTATGCTCTGCCCAACCAGCCCAATCGTCTTCAGCCATACCGTCTTCAATAGAAATAATTGGATATTTATTGGCCCAAGTAGTCCAATAGGCAGCCATTTCCATGCTATTTAATTGCTTTCCGTCCGATTTTTTGAAAGTATAAAGTCCTGTTTTTTCATCATAAAATTCGGAAACAGCCGCATCCATGGCTATAAAAATATCTTCACCAGGCTTATAACCAGCCTTTTCTATTGATTGAAGTACAATCTCAATAGCTTCTTCATTACTCTTGATGTTTGGAGCAAAACCACCTTCATCGCCTACGTTGGTTGAATATCCTTTACTTTTCAAAACACCCTTCAATGCATGAAATACTTCAACGCCCATTCTTAAACTTTGCGAAAATGTGTCGGCTTTCGCAGGAACCACCATAAACTCTTGAAAGTCAATTGAATTGTCAGCATGTGAGCCTCCGTTCAAAATATTCATCATCGGTACTGGCAAAGTATTGGCATTGGTGCCTCCAACATAACGATAAAGAGGAAGGCCCAATTCGGCAGCGGCAGCTTTTGCACAAGCCAATGAAACACCTAAAATTGCATTGGCTCCCAACTTGCCTTTGTTTGGCGTGCCGTCCAACTCAATCATTATCTTGTCGATAAGGTTTTGCTCAGTTACTTCAATGCCTAACAATTCCATGGCAATGTTTTCGTTTACATTATCAACTGCTTTCAAAACGCCTTTTCCTACATAAACGGATTTGTCGTCGTCACGTAGCTCAACAGCCTCATGTATACCCGTAGATGCTCCTGATGGAACAGCTGCACGGCCAAAAGCACCTGTTTCGGTACGGATGTCAACTTCAATAGTAGGATTGCCTCTAGAATCTAGAATTTGGCGAGCATGGATTTGCTGGATTGCACTCATTTGAGATAGTTTTTGTTATTATTTGAATGAAAATTCTTAAAATAAAATTAAAAGATTAACTATGAACTTATTGTAAGTTAAAAATCTATTAATTTTAGATTACAAATTAAACAATTTTTCGCCAAAGGTTTGGCTTTTAACAGTTTAATAATACTCAATTATGGTAAAAGTACAAAATTTAATTAAGGGATTTATATTTTTTAGCTTAGTTTATTTGGCTTTCGGACCAAATATGTTTGCGCAGCAAGTAAAATTAGCTGACTTTGAAGCCCAACTTAAAGCGACTTCTCAAGCGCAAGTTCTCGACGTTCGTACTGCTAGTGAATTTGGCGGAGGTCACTTACCAGCTGCAAAAAATATAAATGTAAAGGAGCCTGATTTTGAGCAAAAAATTCAGATTTTGGATAAAACAAAACCAGTATTTGTATATTGTCTTTCGGGAGGGAGGAGCAAAATTGCCCATGAATTATTAGCCAAAAATGGTTTTACAAATATTGTGGAGCTAGAAGGGGGTTATTTGAAATGGTCATCAGAAAACAAGCCGGTTGAAGGAGTTAAAATACCATCTACAGCAGATGGAAAAATAATTATGGATGATTTGAAGAAAAATATTGCAGAAAATAAACTTGTTTTAGTTGACTTTTATGCTACTTGGTGTGGCCCCTGCAAGTTAATGGACCCAAAAATAAAGCGATTGCAAACCAAATATGGCGATAAAGTAAAAGTTATAAAAGTTGATACCGATAAAAACAAAACTGTGGCAACAAAACAAGAAGTTTCGGAGCTGCCTACCTTTATTTTTTACAAAAATGGCAAAGAAATTTGGCGTGGTGTTGGAGAGCAAGACGAAGAATGGCTCGATGATTTGTTTAGTTTGAATGTGGGTAAATAGGAAAAAGCTAGCATATTGCTTCTGACGAATGAAAAAGAATTGTTTTTTGTAACAATTTCAAATTGGGATTAATAAAAACGGCATATTTTTTTCAGATTTTTATTTAATCAAGATTAGTTAAAAAAAAATTTATATTCAGAATTTATGAAAGCTGTAGAGATTCATCTCACCAAAGATTCTGACCAATCCTTCACTTTTTATCATGAGCATAACCCGTTTTCGAGGTGGCATTATCATCCAGAGTTTGAGCTAGTTTTGATAAATAAGGGCACTGGAAAGAGGATGGTGGGTGACCATATTGATAGTTTTGAAAATGGAGATTTGGTATTTTTAGGCTCAAACTTACCCCATGAGTGGCTTTGTGACAGCCAATATTTTACTTCCGATCATCAATTTTTAGGGGAAGGAACAGTTATACAGTTTTTAGATAATTTTTTAGGGGATACTTTTTTTACGATACCTGAAAACAGGAAAATGCTAAAAACCCTAGAAGATTCTGCTCAAGGATGCCTCATTATTGGTCAAACCAAAGAGCGAATAACCAACATTATAGAGTCTATGATAGAAATGGAAAAGACAGAAAGGTTATATGCCTTGTTTCGTATTTTTCATATACTCTCACAAACACATGAGTACCAAATATTGGCCAGCCCTAATTTTACCACTACTTTTCAATCGGAAAAAAGTATACCAATGAAAAGGGTAATACAGTATATTATGCAACATTTTCACGAAAAAATTCAGATTAAAGCCGTGATTGAAATCGCCAATATGTCAAGTACAACTTTTAGTGTTTTATTTAAAAAAACATATGGAATGACTTTCTCAGAATATGTACTTAAAGTACGAATTGGCTATGCTTGTAGCTTGCTAACTGATAATAATCGGAGCATTTCGCAGATTTCGTTTGAAGCAGGCTTTGATAATCTATCAAATTTTAATCGACTTTTTAAAAAATCAAAGAATTTTACACCTAAAGAATTCCGCAAAAAGGCTTTTGAAAATGAAAAGTATAATGAGTTTTATATTTAAAACTAACTTAAAGCTTTCCTTATTAATCTTAACCAATTTTTGTGAAAAATATTTTCAATATCAATACCGCTATAACCTCTATTTTTGAGAATATTCTGGTATTTTGAAATATCTGATATGTCGTTTAGGTCATGCGGGCTTTGTTCTGTACCAAAAAGACCATCCAAATCTGTTCCGAAGCCACAGTGGTTACTATTCCCAGCTAATTGGCAGATATGATCAAAATGATCGACGAGCTTTTCGAGATTGATATTGTGCTTTATTGAGTTTTCAAGGCCCGGTTCAAAGTGAGCATTCATCATCCAAGTGTCTAACGCACCACCTAATACCCCATCTTTTTGTATAATTAGTTTTATTTGCTCGTCGCTAAATTGGCGCTCACGGGGCACTAATGCACGACAGTTTTGATGGCTCGCCCAAACCACACCTTGGTACAAATCCATGGCCTCAAAAAAGCCAGTATCAGTAAGATGGGTGGCGTCTAAAATCATATTAAGCTTATCCATAGCTCTCAACAAATCTTTACCGATTTTTGTTAAACCGGCACCATCGCTATGAGTGCCTGGTGCATATCGGCCAGGACCAAAATGTGCTGGCCCAATAGCTCTCAGACCTTGCTGGTAGTATTTTTCCAGATAATTTAAGTCAATAATAGAGTCGGCACCCTCTAAACTAAGGAGATAACCTATTGGTTTTGAGTGGTTTGGAATGGTTTCATTTTGCCATAAAGCTAAATGGTTATCAAGGCTTTCCAAATTATTTATCTGCACCATTTCGCCTTTATATTCCATAGTATTGTACCAAGCCAATTGTGCTTGACCAAAGGCAAAAGCTTGCTCAGGTGAGTGCCAGCCGGTTAGGTTTATGGAGGGTAAAGGTTTGCCAATTTCTGAAAACCTTGAAATAATTGTTGCTACTACTAAGCCGATATTCCCTTTTCTCAATTCGGGCAAAGCAACTGTTCCATTACCTCTGTCTTGGGTATCAGTAAAACCTATTTCCTTTTCTTTTTTACGAATATCATAAACTGATTGTGCCAAATCTCTATTGAGGCTGATGGCGTTGGTGGCAAGGTCGAGATGTGCGTCTATTGTAAACATATATAATAATTAAAATCAGTATTTTAGTTCAAATTAAATATAAGTAAAATAGAAATTATAAATTTAATTCAACTTTTTCTTTATCGAGAATTCGTTTTTCTACTAAGTTACTTGGGTATTTGGAAGTAATTCGGCTGATGTCAAACGAAAATTCTTCATACGCTTTTTCCCATTCTTCGGCTTCTTCAGGCGTATATTTATAAAAACCATTACCGTTTGAAATACCATTTCCACCTTCTTTTGCAATTTTCTCAATCAGTTTTGGTGTATGACTTTGGTTATTTAGTGTAGGGAACAAATCGCCCATCACATGATAATAAGCCTGTAAACCGGTTATATCCATATATCGAAAAAGCCCGCAAAATGGAATCCAATGGCCGGCATCGTTTCGGCAGGAGCGGTCCACATCGTCAATGGTTGCATAGCCATTTTCCACTAAATAAAATGCTTCTCGGTACATGGCATACATAATACGATTGGTGATAAACCCTCGAATATCTTTACGTACTAATGTAGGTTCTTTGCCCCAGGTGCTTGCCAATTCATATAAGTATTCTGCCAATTTAATGTCGGTTGCTTCACTGCAAACTATTTCCAAAAATCTGGACGTGAATGCTGGTTCTGCCCAATGCATTCCCATAAATCGTTGAGGGTGTTTTACGCAATCTTTCAAAACAGTGATAGGTATAGCAGAGGTATTTGTGGTTAATAATGCATCGTCACTAATTTGACTTTCTATTTTATGGAATACTTGCTTTTTGATTTCCAGGTTTTCTGTAACACATTCAAGCACTAGTTTACAGTTTTTCAATTCATTATAGTTTTCAGAAATGACTAGCCTTTCAAGGTTTTCTTCTGGAGAATAATTTGAAAATTGATTGTCAAAGGCTTCTTGCAAATAATGCGATATTTTGGTGTAAGCATTTTCCATATCTGATGGTATTGGCGCAATGGCTACTACTTTATTTCCAGAAATTAATAATGCAGATATTATACTACAACCCATTAATCCTAAGCCAACTAGCCCAATTTCAGTAAATTTATTTTTATCTTCCATTCTACTAATCTTTCAATTCTTAATCATTAAGTTTAGTTCCTCAAATAAAGTTTCAAAAATCATAATTCAATTATCACTTTTTCTGCTTTTTCAAGGGCATTTTCAACATCATTTCCAGTATGTACTGCCGAAATATACCAAAGACCTCGGCC
>JANMZR010000374.1:0-5386 GCA_031383555.1 Cytophagaceae bacterium
ACATCATTACCATCAGGAAAAGTGGCAGGATGCAAGTTTGAAACATAATCAAAATTATTTTCAAAAAAATAATGAAAAACTTGGTTAATTATTTGTGGGTCAATCAATGGGCAGTCTGAGGGAATTTTCACAATATAATCTGCCTCAAACATTTCAGCTGCTTGATAATGACGGTCCAATAAGTTAAGTAAACTGCCTCTGAAACAAGGTATTACCATGTGATTGGCCTCTTTTTCTATAGCATCATCGGCCTGTTCGGTTGAAGTTGCAATTATAATTTCAGAATTATAAGCTATCATTCTTAACCGTTCAACCATTCTAAAAAGCAAAGTTTCACCCAATATTGGCAACAATACCTTACCTGGTAGCCTATTAGATGCCATCCTAGCCTGTACAACAATAAGTATTTTTTTATTGGACTTCAGCATTTTCAATTACTAAAGGTTGATAGCTATAATTTGCAATAAAGTCGCTTTTATTGCCAGAATATTCGATAAAATCTTGACATATTTTAGCAATGTTTTCGGCTGAAGAACCATTATTTTGAATGGGAGTTAATTGCTTTAATTCATCTATATTAAAATAGGAATAGCACTCCTTTCCAAGACTTAATCCTACATAAACAACCGTTGAATATTGGGTAATTAATACATCACTATTCGCAATAAAATGATTGGTATTTCCATTTTGAAAAATTAAAGTGCCATTTGGGGTATTCTCTAAAATCTCATTATAAGCACGATCATATATTTCATTGGGGTGAAGTTTGAATATCATGGGCTTACCTGCTGCTTTTTCGACACATTTCTTAATAAAACTGATACGGTTATCGGGGCGAAGGCACTCTCTATTATCAGAAGTAGCGACTAAAACATAGTTTTTATAGGGCAAATCATTATCCAAAAATTGTGCAACATTATCAAAGTTTGGGATTCCAGTGGGTATTAATTTATAAAGTTTTGCTCCCTTTCTATGCAAGTAATTTTTATACCCTTCTGATGCACAACAATATACATCTGCAATATTAGATAATCCATTGAGTGATGTGCCTACACTTAGATACCGAGGCAAACCCAGAGATTTTATAATTCTACTTAATATTGTATATTCATCAATCATGCCCTCCTGAACCCAAATCGTTTTGATGGCTTGGAGTTTTTTGGGTACAATTATATCGGTGCATAAAACAGCTAAATCGTATTTGTTTTTCCTCGCTTTATAGTCAATTTGCAAGTTATTTTCCACCAGGAATTTTTCTGAATTTGCCCTAAACTGCCCACCCAAAATAGAGAAATCGGCCCAGCCATTTTTTACTACCCAATTCACTAAATTGGATTCAGCATAAAATTGACTAAACCAACAATCGTATTGTGGTAGTGCTTTTGCAATTTGTTGCATTTGCAAAGTTTGGTTTTGGGAGCCTACTATGAATAGGATTTTTCGCATAAAATAAATACTCTGTTATTTAATTAGGCGAAAATAAGTACAGATAATAAATAGATATTACTCGAAAATGAGAAATAATAAAAAATTAATATCTTGTTAATATGATATTTTTTTTGCTGAATTGTATATAAATGAACAAATTATATTTTGATGATACAATAAACCTTAAAACTGATTTGAGACTACTATTTTAGCTTTAAAAAGCATAATAAATCACAATTATTTTATAAACTTAAAAAAAATAAAATGGTAATAATTTATTAACAATTAATTGAAATTAATTTCAAAAGGAAAAATTTGTGGTGTATTACTTATACCTTTTGAAAGTCTTATATTTTCAAAAAAGATGTCTTGAAAAATACTTTTCTGTAGACGATTTTGGTAAATTTTTTTTCAGCAAAAAGAGCGGATAACTTATCATAGCGTAGCCGGGGAGGCTTCACAGAAAATAATTCAAAGGCTTCATACTTCCTATAGAACTGATTTTATAACGCCCACAAGAAAACCACATAATACTTTTTTTATAAAGGGTTGAAAAAATCCCCTTTCAAAAAAGTAGGCCTTTGTTTTGTTTGGGCGATTATATAACTCACCAAAAAATTTAATTGTGAAAACTTTCTACCTGCCGACCATACAAAACTATCATTAACTTCATCGGAAGGTTTGTGGTAATGATTTTCTCTGAAAACCTTCACTTTTTCAGCCAAATTCAATGCCGGGTTACTGTATTTGTATCCGTATTTAATATGAATAGCTGGCACACCACTTTTAATGAAATTATATTGATCACTCCTTACAAAGCGCCCTTCAGCTGGATCAGGATCAGGTTCAACCCTCAAATTGATTAAGCCAGCAGCCTGTTCAACTGTTTTTTGCATGCTGCTATGCTCTGCTCCAAGTGGTGCTGCCGACTCAAAAGGAGCAATTATTGTTGGCATATCAGTGTTTACATCCGCCACAATTGAATTTTTAGCCACCGTTGGATTATTCATAAAATAGGCTGAACCCAAAAGGCCCATTTCTTCGGCCGTTACAAATACAAAAAGGATTGATCGCTTAGGCTTAACTTTTAGGCTGCCATACATTCTGGCAATTTCTAGCGAGCAGGCTATACCAGAAGCATTGTCGTGGGCACCATTATTTATGGAATCACCGTTTACGGGTTTTGAAATACCGATATGATCTAAATGGCCTGAATGTATGATATATTCATTTTTCAATTTTCTGTCAGACCCATCTATTTTACCAATAATATTGTAACTTATTATGTCAGAAAAGGTATTTTCAATAGTTCCAGATATTGTACTCTTCATAGGCATGCTTACATATTTGCCTTGCTCTAAATCTTGCCAAACTTTATTAAAATCATTGGTTTCATAGTTCATCAATTCTTTTAAAGCTGGCACAGAAATTCGGCCCATAAACTGAATTTTCCCGCCAATCATATAAGATGAGCCTTGTCGCTCTCCAGCCTCATTTACCGATGCTTCAAGCCCTTCATTTAGTATAGAAGTTGCAGCAATTCTAAATTGGGCTTGACTTTGAGCATAATTGCAAATTAAAACCCCAATTGCTCCATTTTTAGCTGCAAAGTCCTGATAAGTAGAATAATAGGTCAGATGCCTTTTCACATTTTCAGAGACATTATCTGGTGACTTTCGCATAATCACAACAATTTTCCCTTTTACGTCAATACCTTTATAATCATTCAAACTCAATTGAGGGGAGTCAAACCCTGCTCCTATAAATATCATAGGAGCATCTAGTTTTATAGCTTTTCTTTCAGGATGTGGAAAAATAATTAAGTCTTCCCCATTAGTAAGTTTCTTAGATTTTCCATTGCTATAATTTAAAGTAATTTCAGAGTTTTTGTCTATTACTTTTGATAGTCTTAATATTACTTTTTGAAGATAGCCATTATTTTCACCAGCAGGTAATAAGCCAAAATTTTTAAAGTGCTTAACTACATAATCAACTGCCATTTGATAGCCTGGTGTTCCTGGTTTTCTGCCCAACAACTTATCATCAGCCAAATAAGTTACATGCTCTTTAATTTTATTGGAATCGATTGATTCAATATGTTTTAAGATGGTTTTTGGTACTTTATATTGGGCTACTAAATTGGCGGAATTTAATAATAATGAAATAATAAAAATTTTATGCATTTGATATGGATTTAAATAGAAAAGGAATTTTCCTCTTTATTATGAAAGGAATTAATTAAAATATATTGCAGAATTTAATGAGCTCTGATGTATGAATAGGTTTTTTCACCTATTTCCTACAAAAATAATAAAAAAGTTAGCCAATTCATTGTGAAGATCGATATCGGCGAATTAAATGTTTTGAAATTCATTATCAAAATCATAACTTTAATAATAAAATAAAACATCCCTATCGATGCAAAAAAGAAAATTTCTTAAGCTTTCAACGGCCCTATTGGCCGTTCCTTTAATACCTAAATTAATAAGCTGTGTTGAACGGAAAAAAATTATTAATTGGGCAGGAAATATAGCCTACAGCACTGATAATATTATTAATCCAAGGTCTGTTGCTAACCTGCAAGAAAATGTAAAAAATAATAAAAAACTTCGCACATTAGGCACAAAACACTGCTTCAATACCATTGCAGATAGCAATGAATGTTTTATTGGCACCATGTTTTTGAATAATATGCTTACCATAGATTACAAATTGTTGGAAATAAAAACCCAAGCGGGTGTAAAATATGGCGAATTAGCACCCTTTTTACAAAAAAATGGATATGCCCTTCACAATTTAGCATCGCTCCCTCATATTTCAATTGGGGGAGCTTGCGCTACTGCCACACATGGTTCGGGTGTAAAAAACGGTAATCTGGCTACAGCAGTGAAAGCTTTAGAAATTGTAAATGCTAAAGGAGAAATTGTTGAATTGACAAAAGAAAAAGACGGTGAACGATTTAATGCAGCAGTCGTTTCATTAGGTATGCTGGGGCCTGTTGCAACCATTACCTTAGCCATTGAGCCAACCTATGAAATTAAGCAAGATGTGTATCAAAACATGCCAATGGAGAGCCTTGATAAACATTTTGATGAAATAATGTCGGCCGGATATAGTGTTAGTTTATTTACCGATTGGCAAAATAAAAATATAAATGAAGTATGGATAAAAAGTAAAGTAAAGGAAGTTTTGGGTGAAAAACCGGAGAAAGGTTTCAATGCAAAACCGGAATATTTTGGTGGAAAACTGGCCACTAAAAACCTCCACCCTATTGCCGAATTGGGTGCTGAAAACTGTACAGAGCAAATGGGCATAGAGGGTGCTTGGCATGATAGGTTACCACATTTTAAGATGGGTTTCACTCCAAGTAGCGGCAAGGAGTTACAGTCGGAATTTTTTGTAGATCGTAAAAATGCAGTAGCCGCCATAAAAGCCGTAGAAAAACTTTCGTCAAAAATTGGCCCACTATTGATGATCACTGAAATACGAACTATTGCTGCCGATGATTTATGGATGAGCACAGCATATAAGCGTGATTCTGTGGCTATTCATTTTACTTGGAAGCAAGAAAATGAGGCAGTTATGAAGCTTTTGCCAGAGGTTGAGGCTGCTCTTGAGCCCTTTGACTATCGCCCTCATTGGGGTAAAATATTCACAATTGACCCAAAAAAATTACAAAAAAGATATGAAAAATTAGACGAATTTAAAGCTTTGGTGGCCGAATTCGACCCTGAAGGAAAGTTTAGAAATGAATTTGTGGATAAGAATTTGTATAGCTAGACATTTTGGCATATGTGCTTATATCTACTTTTTATGTAATTTTCATTTTGCAAGTAATATTGTCCAAATATGCTCTTTCTTGTTCGTAAGTAATAGTCATAATTTTAAGAATAATTTATCTCGAATTTCACGTATAATCTTATTTGCATCAAATTTATTTTCGGTTATTTTATTCGAC
>JANMZR010000382.1:0-14225 GCA_031383555.1 Cytophagaceae bacterium
GGAACTGGTGGAAAAGGCTATTGCTATGGGTTTGAATCGGTTGGCGGTGACGGATATTAACAATACTTCGGCCGTGTTTGACTTTGTGGCGCTCTGCCAAAAACGGGGCATTGAGCCTGTGGTGGGTGTGGAATTTCGTAACGCCAATGACCTCATGTATGTATGCCTAGCACGTAATGAGGAGGGTTTTTCGGAGATTAACCAGTTTATGACTGAGCATAATTTAGCCGAAAAGGATTATCCGCTGAAAGCGCCGATTTTTAAAAATGTGTTTACGATTTACCCTTTTCACGTATATGAAGCTGGCTTTAGTTTTGGTGAAAATGAGTTTGTAGGGGTGAGGTTGAGTGAGGTGAATAGGTTGTGGAAAAAAGTTAGTTGTGAGGTAAAAGCTTCGAATGGTGAGTTGCAGCCTGCCCACTCGCAACTCACAAAACGTAACTCACAACTTGTATTGCTTCAACCCATCACCTTTCTCTCAAAAACTGGTTTCAATCTTCACCGCCTTTTGCGTGCCATTGATGAGAATTGCCTGTTGAGCAAACTTCCCAAAGAGAGCCAAGCCCTTGAAGATGAGGTATTTCATGAAGTTGAATATTTACAGAAAGCATTGGAAAATTATCCTGAGATTATTGAAAATACGAAAATGCTTTTAGCCAGTTGTGCGTTTACATTTAACTTTGACACACCCAAAAACAAATCCGTTTTCAGCAGTAGCAGGGAGGCTGATTTGGAGCTCTTGACCAAGCTGGCTTGGGATGGATTTCGATACCGTTACAACAAAAAAAATATTGAAGCAAAAGCTAGAATCGAAAAGGAATTGAAGATAATCCATGAGCTGGGCTTTGGCTCTTACTTTCTAATCACTTGGGATATCATACGCTATGCACGTTCAAGGGGGTATTTTCATGTGGGGCGGGGCTCTGGTGCCAACTCAATTGTGGCTTATTGTTTGCAAATAACTGATGTGGACCCGATTGAATTAGACCTCTATTTCGAGCGCTTTATCAACCCCTTCCGCACCAGCCCGCCCGACTTTGATATTGACTTCAGCTGGGACGAGCGTGACGAGATAATCGACTACGTTTTCAAACGTTATGGCAAGGAATATGTATGTCTATTAGCCGTTTACGTTACCTTCAAAGACCGCTCCGCCTATCGGGAACTGGGCAAAGTATTTGGTTTGCCGAAGCATGAGATTGATGCCATGGTTGGTGGTCGTACTTGGGCTTTTGAGAATGTGGAGCGGGGTGGAGGGAATGTATTGAAGGCGGAATTTGGGGTTTCAGGTATCAGTAATCAGGTACTAGGTGCTAGCAGTCAGGCCACAACTGCCCATTTCCCTAGCCTCACGGTGGTTGGTGTCCTCACCAACCACGGGGGCGGTTCCATAAACCATAAACTACAAACCATAAACTACAAACCTAGTACCTCAAACCTGATACCTCAAACTTCATACCTAATCCACAAATACGGCAAACTCCTCGAAGACTTCCCCAATTATCTGAGTATTCATGCGGGCGGTATTATGATTTCTGAAAAACCACTCAGCTATTATACCGCTTTGGTGCCCATGCCAAAGGGCTTTCCTATTTGTCAGTTTGATATGTATGTAGCTGAGGATGTAGGCTTTGCAAAGTTTGACGTGCTGAGTCAGCGAGGGCTGGGGCATATAAAAGAGTCGGTAGATATTATTTGGAAAAATAGGCAGATTAATGTGGACGCCCACGCCATACAAAAATTTAAGGACGACCCGTTGGTAAAAAAGCAAATCCAGCGCCATGAAACGATGGGATGTTTTTATATCGAATCACCTGCCATGCGGCAGCTGATTTGGAAGTTACGTTGCGATAATTATCTCACGCTCGTGGCCGCAAGCTCCATCATACGGCCGGGTGTGGCCAGCTCAGGTATGATGCAGGCGTACATACAAAGGCACCACGACCCAAGTAAGGTGGAATATATTCATCCCAAAATGAAGGATTTACTGCAAGAAACCTATGGCGTGATGGTCTATCAGGAAGACGTAATAAAAGTGGCTCACCACTTTGCAGGCCTTACTTTGGCGGAGGCTGATGTGCTGCGCAGGGCCATGTCGGGCAAATATCGCTCACGGATTGAATTTCAAAAGATTATTGATAAATGGTTTGCCAACTGCAAAGAACGAGGCTACCCTGATGATATTGCCAAGGAAGTTTGGCGGCAGATTGAGAGCTTTTCGGGCTATTCGTTTTCAAAGGCACATTCGGCCAGCTTTGCGGTAGAGAGCTACCAAAGTTTGTACCTTAAAACGCACTTCCCCAAAGAGTTTATGGTGGCGGTGATTAACAATTTTGGGGGCTTTTACAAAACGGAATTTTATATACACGAAGCTCGTCGATGCGGTGCCATTATTGAGCCACCTGAAATCAATAAATCTAGTTATCTCACTCATATTGAGGGCGATATGATTTGGCTGGGCTGGGTACATGTGAAGGGTTTGGAGAAAAATCTGGCCGAATGGTTTATCAGTGAGGCAGAGGCAAGGCCCTTCCGTAGCTTTGACGATTTTTGCCGAAGAGTGCCTGCTGGCTTGGAGCAACTGATGATTTTGATACGTGTCGGGGCTTTTAGGAATTTGGGTATTGGCAAAAAAGAATTGCTTTGGGAGGCACATATGAAGTTCAACAGCCGGGCTAATTTTGTGAGTACTGGCGACCTTTTTGAGTTACCCGAGCAACACTATACCTTCCCCACACTCGTACATGACCCTCTCGAGGACGCCTATGACGAGCTTGAACTTTTGGGCTTTTGTATGGAAAGCCCCTTTAACTTGCTCATTAATAAGCCGGTAACAATGGTGCATGCGTTGAATATGGAGGTGGGTATCAGTGGTCAGGTATCAGGTATGAGCGGTCAGGTGTCAGATGTCAGCAATCAGATGTCGGGTATCAGGTATGAGCAATCAGGTATCAGTAATCATCAATCAGATGTCAGTTTTACTCCGCAAAACCCCATACCAGATACCTCAAACCTGATACCACAACAAACCACAAACCACAAACTCATCACTTATAAGGTTACGCACCCCGCTCAACTCATCACTATGATAGGCTACATGGTTACCCTTAAGCCCACCCGCACCAAAAAGGGCGATCGAATGGTTTTTGGCTATTTTTTGGATGAGCGGGGTGAGTTTTTTGATACAGTTCATTTCCCGAAATCGTGTGCCCGATATCCATTTACAGGCTGGGGAATCTACCATATGAAAGGTATTATTACCGAAGAGTTTGGCCATTGTGCGTTGCAAGTGAATTGGATGGAAAAGTTGGGCATGAAGGGGGACCCGAGGGGGGAGTGATGATGATGAGTCACTTTAAAAAAAAATAGCTGAATTTGTTCATAACAAATTCAGCCATTTTAAATATTTTAAAAAGAACTATTTTCTATTTCACTTCAAATCCACCTTCGCCAATTTTAAAACCCTCGGAAAACAATTCAACATTGTATTTTCCTGATCCATATTTTTGACCACGTGCATATACAATTTCGGCAAGTTGATTATTATTATTATACAAAACTGACTGCTTTGTAGTGAATACAACTTGTTCGCTATTGTAATTGAAAACTCCTGAACCTGTGGCTTCATCGGAAATAATGGCACCATCTGGGCCTAGTAAACGTACATAAATATCTTTTTCATTTTTTTCAGTAATACTATTTGAAGGCAAATTAAAGGCAACCTTTATTTTGTCTACTTTTCCTGAATGATATTTATCCTTGTCCTTTTCCTTACCGCCTGATGTTATTCCATATACTCTTACATTTTCAGCTTTCAAAGCGGCTGCTTTTGCTACTTTATCAGAAAGGGCTTTATTTTCAGAACTAACTGCCGTGATTTTTTCATTTAATGTAGTCTTTTCTGTTTCTAGCCCAGCTTTTTGAGTTTGAAGGTCGGTATTGGTAGTATTTAAAGTTTGAACCTGAGTTCCTAATTCGGTATTAGCCGAAAGTAAGGTTTGGTTTTCTTCTTTTAATTGAGCAATAAAAGCATCTTTTTCAGTTAAAATACTTTCATATTTTCTGATTTTCGACTGAAGAGCACTAGCTGAAATAGCATTAGCCATCAAATTAGCTTTGTCTTTTTCTAATTCCTCTTTTAAAGCTATCAAGTCGTTAACTTTACCTCCTAATTGAGTCACTTCCGTGATTTTAAGGTCTAATTGAGTAGATATTGAGTCCAATTTATTTTGATTTGAGGCCAATTCTCTCACTTTCACATTAATGGCAACCTCGTCGGCCATGCCTTTTTGTTTTGCATCCCATAGGCTAAAACCCAATAATGCGACAATTAATGCCAAAACAACAACCGCTGCTTTCCATGTTCCG
The DNA here is from genome assembly GCA_031383555.1 of Cytophagaceae bacterium. Lineage (GTDB taxonomy): Bacteria > Bacteroidota > Bacteroidia > Cytophagales > Spirosomataceae > JANMZR01. The sequence goes on from JANMZR010000382.1 coordinate 4,369, forward strand.
AAACTATTCGGGTTGTTTTTTTGATTTTCCATTTTTTTCAAAATTTTTGTTAAATTACGGTGTTTAAATAAATATGATGTAAAATTGTTTTACGAGTTTTTAACGTTGATCAAAATTATTTAGTGTTTTTTTTAAGCTTTAAAGCCTTTCAAAATGAGTAAGCGGTATGATTGAACCCTTTTTAGTAAAATATATATTTAAAATAGCAAAATTCAGCAGGGTTTTCACCGCCAATATTTATGTCATCAAAAACATTTTCTGCTTTTATCATTATATATTTGATAGAAAAATTTAAATATCTATGGCAAATTATTATAAGATTTCTTTGCTCTTTCTCATTGTTTTTATCAGTACAAATTCAATCGCATATTGCCAACCCCCTTTCAAAATCCCACCTAAAGCTAAAAGAATACTTTTCTTAGGCAATAGCATTACTTATTCGGGGCTTTATGTGGCGCAGGTGGAAGCTTTTTTAAAGTTGAAATACCCTAAAAATAAATTTGAGTTTATGAACTTGGGACTGCCCAGCGAAACGGTTTCGCAACTATCGGAGGAAAACCATGCCGATGGGCGCTTTCCAAGGCCTGCTTTGCAAGAGAGATTGGCAAGGGTTTTAGCTCAAACTAAACCCGATTTAGTGTTCGCTAGCTATGGAATGAACGACGGCATTTATCTGCCTTTTGATGAAAATCGTTTCCAAAAATACAAAGAAGGCATTGAATGGTTACATATCGAAATCGAAAAAATTGGTGCCAAAATAGTGCATCTTACACCACCAATTTTTGATGAAAGAAAAGGAAAAGAATATGCTCAAGTTTTAGATATTTATTCTGATTGGCTTTTAACAAAAACAAAATCAGACGGTTGGCAGGTGACCGATATTCACTTTCCGATGAAGCAATATCTTCATAATCAAAGGTTTACAGATTCTACTTTTGTTCTCGCACAAGATGGCGTGCACCCAGGCGAAACAGGTCATTGGTTGATGGCCAAGCATTTATTGCTTTATTTAGGTGAAAATGAAATTGCAAATTTTGACAATGCAAATGCTGCTTTTGCAAATTTTAAAAATGGTCGAGCGATAGCAGAATTGATTGAAGAAAAGCAAAATATAATGAAAGACGCTTGGCTCAGTTTAACAGGACATAAGCGGCCAGAAATGAAAACAGGTTTGCCAATGAACATAGCCGAAAAACAGGCAAAAGAAATTGATAAACAAGTAAAATATTTATTGAAATGAGTTTTTTTTTAAATAGAGAAAATTACTTCTTTACCACGTAAACCGCAACGAAAGTGCCACCTCATTACCTGTATAGCCAGAATAATTGATGAAATCGATGGTTGGTTTCCAGTCGAGGCTGATGGCTAGTGGCACTGTTCGTAATTTGGCTTCAAGCCCCAAAATACCATCAAGTCCAATCACATAATTCCTTTCATTATCAATATATTTTCGATTATAATAGCCTCTATTCCATTGATATATATGCCCGCCACCCCCAATTAGCCAATTGAAATCTCTTGAATTAAATGCTCTTCCATGCACTTCATAAAGGCCTGTTAGTCCAAAACCTTGCCCTCTAAAAGTAGCAATTGCTTCAAAAGCACGGTTTGATTTTAAAAAGGTTTTATAGGTAATTCCATTTGTATCACCCAGCCTAATTCCCAAAGCCGATTTGTATAATTGGGCATTACTAATATTTGCAAAAAATAAGAAAACTAAAAAAGTGGAAAGTTGGAGTTGGTTTTTATTCATGATAATTTTAGTGTTTTTTTTAGCCAACGCCATCTTTTTGTATATTATTATTTAAATTGAGTGAACGGTATTTTTTGAAAAAATTCCTCCCCAGAAATCTATTTTTGAGAATAATATCAACCCGACTTTCAAATTTCCCCATCCAAAAACCCTACCTTTGCAAATATTTTTTAGACAGTATACATGATTTCAGTTGATAATATTACCGTGGAGTTTGGCGGGCGGGCACTTTTTAGTGATATTACTTTTAATATAAATGAAAAAGATCGCATCGCTTTAATGGGTAAAAACGGGGCGGGCAAGTCGACCCTTTTGAAAATAATTGCAGGTGCCGATAAAGCTACTCGAGGTAAAATTTCCGCTCCAGGCGATGCCGTTATTGCCTATCTGCCACAACATTTGCTCACATCTGATGACTGTTCCGTTTTCGAAGAAACCTCAAAAGCTTTTTCAGAATCATTGGAAATAAAAAAGGAATTGGATGAACTCAATCACCAGCTGGAAACCAGAACTGACTATGAATCAGACGCTTATATGAACCTGATTGAGCGTGTTTCAGAGCTAAGCGAAAAGTTTTATTCGGTTGAAGAGGTAAATTATGATGCGGAAGTAGAGAAAACTTTGCTCGGTTTGGGCTTTTTACGAACTGATTTTACTAGAAAAACTTCTGAATTCAGCGGTGGTTGGCGCATGCGTATTGAGTTAGCCAAAATTTTGCTCAAAAAGCCAGATTTGATTCTTTTGGATGAGCCCACCAATCACCTCGACATCGATTCGATTCAATGGCTGGAAGATTTCCTGTTGAACAATGCCAAAGCCGTAATCGTAATTTCGCATGATAGAGCTTTTGTAGATAATATTTCAAATCGTACAATTGAAATTACAACTGGCAAAATTTATGACTATAAAGTAATTTATACACAATACATTCATTTGCGAAAAGAGCGATTGGAGCAGCAGAAAAAACAATTCAACGATCAACAAAAAATGATTGCTGAAACTACGGAATTTATCGATCGTTTTAAGGGCACTTATTCTAAAACTTTGCAAGTGCAATCAAGGGTAAAAATGTTGGAAAAGCTTGATATTGTGGAAGTTGATGAAGTGGATACTTCTGCTTTGAACCTCAAATTCCCACCTGCTCCACGCTCTGGAAACTATCCAGTTATCACCGATCATCTGACCAAAAAATATGGCGATCATTTGGTGTTTAAAGATGCTACAATTACCATTGAAAGAGGGCAAAAAGTTGCCTTTGTGGGTAAAAATGGTGAAGGGAAATCCACTTTGGTGAAGGCAATTATGGGTGAAATTGATTTCGAGGGTGATATGAAGATAGGCCATAACGCCATGATAGGCTATTTTGCCCAAAATCAAGCAGCACTTTTGGATGGTGAACTTACAGTATTTCAAACGGTTGACAATATTGCGGTGGGTGAAATTCGCACCAAAATAAAGGATATGTTGGGTGCATTTATGTTTGGTGGCGATGATATTAACAAGAAAGTAAATGTGCTTTCGGGTGGCGAAAGAACTCGCTTAGCTATGATTAAATTACTTTTGGAACCCGTGAATCTTTTGATACTCGATGAACCTACCAATCATTTAGATTTGAAAACAAAAGACATCCTAAAAGATGCGCTCCTTGCATTTGAAGGCACCATTATTCTTATCTCTCACGATCGTGATTTTCTTGATGGTTTAGCAGAAAAGGTTTTTGAATTTGGTAATAAGCGAATTAAAGAACATTTTGAAGATATCACGGGTTTTTTGCGAAATAAAAAAATGGAGAATTTGAAAGAGGTGGAAAGGAAGTAGCTATTTCCCAATCGGCGAATCATCACATTTTAAGTCACCAGAAACGTATTGAAGGCCATCTAGCCAAAATTTCAATAGCTTCGGGTTGTCAAAACTTTGTGCATTGTGCGAGGGTGACGAATAAAAAACTCGGCCTTTGCCATGCTTTTTAATCCAAGCAAGGTACTTGATATCATCTGCTACTTCTGCCTTCTTTTTGTTGATTTTATTGGCTTCCATATACAAAAGAGGCCTAAAATTGTAGTCGAAGTAGGCATTATTGAAAAAATAAGGTTCGTCAACATGCGTAAATCCTTCACCCTCAAAAGCCGCTACCATTGGATGGCTTTTGTTCACCAATTTCACTTCTATTGGCTGTTGCGTTGGGTGATAATCGAAACTGCCACCTACCATTTCTCCAAATTTGGGCGATTTGTTTTGCATCGTAATGCCACCGTGTATCAACATCAGACCACCGCCTTTGGCCACATAATTAATCAAATTGGCCTCATATTCAGCTGCTTTAACCTTTTGCTCTGCTTCAGTGAGTGTTTTATTTTCCAATAAAACATCTAGAAAAATATTTCGATTATCTCCTTTTGAGCATGTATTATTTAAGATTACAGCATCATATTTTTTCAGATATTTCTTTGAAAATAGCTGAATATCAGTGGTTTCTATTACTTCAAATGCTCCAGTTTTATCGGCTAATATTTTAAGTATTTGGGAAGTATGAGGTATAATCCAATGCTTATAGCCCGTAAAAAGTGAAAATACTAAAATCTTCCTTTTTTTGTTGGTTTTTATGGTAGTCTTATTTGGCGATAATTGTTCAATCTTAGCTCTCCATTCTGCCGAATTTTCAATTTCTGGTAATGATTGAGCATTTAGAAATAAATTATCTCCAATAAAATAAATGATTACTAAGAATATGATTTTTTTCATTGAAATGGTTAAAGTGTTTTTAAAAATATTTTTTTACAAAACAAACATAAATAATTCACCTATTTTTTAAAAGTGATAAAATATAAAGAGGAATAATTTGAAAATATTTCCGTAATTTCAAATCAATAAAAATCTTACTACTTCTATGAATTCTAATAATTTTCGAATAAAATTTTATTAAGTTTTTAATTCTTGTTAATCTTTTTCAGATTATTATCAATCTAATTATAAAAAGTGGTGAATCTAAATGACAATTTTTTTAATTCGGCAATTGTAAATGCTTCTCAAAATCAAGAAAGCAATGAAACGATGGACCCGCTTTTCGAAAAATATTCGAGAAAAAAATTGAGCAGGAATTCTAAAATTGCAGATAACTATCAGATTAGTAGCGGAATAGCTTTATATAAGGGAATTTGGTCGGAAGCTGAGGTAAATCATTTATTGAAAAGGGTAAGTTTTGGCGCTTCAAAAATTGACATTGATGTTTACAAAAAATTAAGTGTTTCGGCTGCTGTTGATAAACTACTTAATTTTCAGTTTACCCCAAAATACCCCTACCCAACTCCAGTCAATTTTTATGGAAAAGACCTGCCTGACCCTCATAATGTGCCATATGGTGCCGATTTTACCAAATCTCATTTTTTAATTTATGATGATAAGGCCAATTCTTTGGCTGGTTACCGAAGCCTTGGGGTTAAAAACTGGATGTTGGGCGTATATATTAATGATACCACTAGTATGCGTGAAAAATTGACAGATTTTTGGTATCATTTTATTCCTATAAATTTTGATAGCCTAGCAGGAGAAAACTCCTTTTCCTATGTAAATGATTATAGAACTTTGTTGAGGAATAATTGTATTGGAAATTTTAAAACGCTAATTAAGGAAATTTCAAAATCGCAAGGCATGCTTTTGTACTTAAATGGGCAAGATAGCAATGCAAATACTCCAAATGAAAATTTTGCAAGAGAATTACTTGAACTTTTTACCATTGGTAAAGAAATAAACCCGGAGAACCAAAAATATACTGAAGATGATATTAAAGCCGCTTCTAAAATATTTTCAGGTTGGCGCATGCAAAAATTTTTAGTGCCCTACCCAACACCAGTAGTTTTTAATCCAATTTATCATAATCAAGAAAATAAACAATTTTCCCATAATTTCAATAATACACTCATTTACAATCAGTTAAATGATGCTGGGGCCAATGAATTTGATCAATTTTTCGATATGCTTTTTGCTTACCAAAGCATTACAATTGCCAAATATATTTGTCGAAGGCTTTATCGATTTTTTGTCTATTATGATATTACCACAGCTATTGAAAATGAAATAATCACGCCATTAGCCAATCTATTAGTTGCAAGTAATTGGGAATTTAGGCCAGTGGTTGAAATGTTATTTAAAAGCGAGCATTTTTACGATATTTCAGTACGGGGGTTAATGATAAAAAGCCCATTCGATTTTGTGGTTGGTGCCATCAGAACTTTGAAAATTGAAACCAATTTATTGCCTTCAGACTATTCTGGTCAAAATTGGCTTTGGGACTATTTAAGGGTTTTTTGTTATGAAAAACTAGAGCAAGGTATTGGTCAAGTGCCCACCGTTTCGGGTTGGAAAGCCTATTATCAGGAACCAACATTCTATCAAAATTGGATTACTTCGATTACAATCCAGAAAAGAGAATCATTTTTGGATAATTTGCTTTATAATAAAAATATTGAATCGAAAATTTTGATAGTAAATCCAATTAGCTATGTACTTGATTTTCCAAACGATACAATAAAAGATCCGAATTTATTAATTAATGCATTGGTCAATCATTTGCTACCGATTGATATTGATATTAAGTTTAAAACTGATGTATTGAAAAAAGCTAACTTGTTGAATTCGCAAAGGAATGATTCTTATTGGACCCTCGCTTGGAATGATTATAAGGCTAACCCAACAAACTCTACTAAGAAAAAAATAGTAGAAGATAGGCTGAAAGCCGTTTTAAATGTAATACTAAAGTTGGCAGAATTTCAATTGATGTAACAAAATGAATCGAAGAAATTTCATATCGAATGCAGCTCTTTTTACAGCACCACTTTTATTAAAAGGATTACCAATATATGCCGCCGAAAAAATAACCCATCCGTTTTTAGCAAAGCTAGCAGAAGCAGCTCTGAATAATGGCAATATTTTGGTTGTAATTCAGATGACAGGAGGGAATGATGGCTTGAATACCATAATACCAATAGATAAATACAGCATATTACATTCAGTCCGAAAAGAAGTATTGATCCCCGCTAATAAAGTTTTGCCTTTGGCGGGCACTATCGCATCGGGTATGCACCCTTCTATGCCAGGTTTGAAGCGACTATATGACGAAGGGAAAGTGAATATTGTACAAGGTGTGAGTTATCCAAATCCTAGTTTTTCACATTTTAGGTCACAAGATATTCTATTTACAGGTGCCAATTTTGACGAAAACCTTAATACTGGTTGGGCTGGACGTGCCTTAAATAAAAGCTTTGCCGGTTTCCCGGTTAACTACCCAACCACTGAATTGTTAGATCCACCAGCCATTCAGATAGGGGGGTCGGCATCACTAGCCTTGCAAGGTACAAATACTAATATGGGTTATAGCGTTAGTTCAGTTAATGACTTGCAAAACGTAATTAATGCAAAGCCAAATCCTGCACCAGCTTCTAATTATGGTGACGAGCTCACATTTTTAAGGCAAATGAAAGACCAAAGTAATGGCTATACGGGTAGAATAAAAACTGCTTATAATGGTCAAAATACACGATCGTCAAAATACCCAAGCTATAATTATTTGGCTGATCAGCTTCAATTGGTGGCTAGGCTTATCGGCGGAGGGCTAAATACGCCATTATATATTGTCAATCACCCCGACTCATTTGATACCCATAGCAATCAAGTCGACTCCTATGATGCAACTACTGGAAGCCACGCAAAAAGTTTGCAAACACTCTCCTCGGCAATTGCTACATTTCAAGACGATATAACTTTAATGGGGAGAAGTAAAAAGGTTGTAGGTATGACGTTTACAGAATTTGGCCGAAGAATTTACAGTAATACTAGCTTTGGTACCGATCATGGAACGGCTTTTCCAATTATATTTTTTGGCGATGGTGTAAAAAGTGGCATATTAGGTGAGTCTGAAACTATGCCAGATACGATAAATGAAAATAGTCAGATGTCAACAATCTATGATTTCAGGCAAGTTTATTCTTCTATTTTGCAAGATTGGCTGGGGTTTTCAAATGCTGAAGTACAGGGCAATGTATTGAATGGCAATTTTGAAACGATATCAATTTTCAATAAATCTATGATTTTACCTATAACTGGTTTCAAAATAAACGCTTCTTGGTCAGGTAATTACGTTAAATTAGATTTTGAAATTTTTGATAATGATAATCAACTAAATTACGAAATAGAGCGCTCAACGGACCTTCTTGTATTTAAAAAAGTAAAAATTATAGAAAATAATAGTGACAATTCAGTTGCTAAATATAGTTATTTTGATGAAAGAATAAGTAGCTCAGAGATATACTATAAAGTAATTGCAGTGGCAAAAAATGGAAAGAGAGTTGAATCAAAAATAGTTGCTTTAAAAAATAATGACAAAAAGCAATTACTATCTGTTTTTCCGAATCCAATTATAAACCAAACAATTAATATCGATTTTTTTCGAAATATTTCTGAAATTGTAGAAATAAGCATAATTGGACCTTTAGGCGATCGAAATTATTACAACCAAATAAAATTAACCAGCCAATCTAAAATTACTTTCCAAGTTCAAAACGTTTTTCAGAAGAATATAATTTACTTATTAAATGTGAAATTTGGATTACAGTCAGTTATAGAAAAAATAATTTTCAATTGAGAAAAATCGAAATTATTTCGTAATTTCAAATCAATAAAAATCTCATTTCTTCTATGAATTCTACAATTTCTCGCAAAGAATTTTTGCAAAAAACAGCGATGGCAGGTGCGGCCATGTTGCTAGCTTCAGTAGAAAATTTAGCAAAAAAATCAGAAAATAAGAAGATTAAAGTGGCTGTAATTGGCTGTGGATCAGTGTCAAGGATGTATTTGCCACATTTAACAAAAAGTCCTTTTGTAGAGTTGGTTTCGGTTTGCGATATTATACCTGAGCGAGCAAAAGAGCGGGCTGAAAAATTTAATGTGCCTAATAATTTTCCACATATTGATAAATTATTGGCTGGCCCAGCTTTCGATTTGATGATAAACCTCACCAATATGCAGGAACATGGGCGGCTCAATTGGATAGGTTTGCAAGCGGGCAAAAATATTTGGAGCGAAAAACCAATGGCAAATTCGTATGCCGAAGGTAAGTCTCTTTTTGACTTTGCAAGAACTAAAAAACTTAAGATTTGGGGAGCGCCAGCAGTAGTAAATAGCCCACAATTTGCTTTTATGGCCAAGTCAATTCAAGAAGGGAAATTGGGAAAAATTGCTGCTGCACATGCAAGTTATGGGCACACCGGTCCTACTTGGTCTGCATTTTTTTATGAAGAATTAGGAGGAAGTTTGCCCGATTTAGGTGTTTATAATATTGCTTCACTCACAGGTTTGTTGGGCCCAGCCAAATCAGTAATTGCTATGACAAGCATAGTCACAAAAGAACGAATTGTTGATAATAAAGGTAAAATAAAAGTAGAGGCTGAAGATAACGCCATGCTCATCATGGATCATGGTAACGGAATTTTGTCTCATGTGCAATGTGGTTTTAATTATTTTGATCCGCATGGGCATGAAGGAAAAGGGTCGGTGGAGCATACTATAAAAATTTGGGGTAGCGAAGGCAATATGGGCCTAGTGGGCTACGACTGGGCACCTTTTGGTGTGGATGTAACCACTTTGGCCAACGATCAAAAACCCATTCGGTACGTGGAGGACCCAGGCACTTATGTTTGGGAACAAGGTGCTTCAGTTATTTCTGAGTCTATGGTAAAGGGCGTTGACCCAAAAATAAATGCTGAACATGCACTTCATGTTTTAGAAATAATCGAAGCAACTCGTAAATCAGGCTTAACGGGACGTCGAATAAATTTGGTTTCTAAATTTAAATGGCCAATGTTTTAGGGAGGCAAATAGCATTTTAGGCAAATAGGCAAAGAGGAGAAAAGGTGAATGCTTTTCGAAATTAAAGCCCCAAAAGACGAAATACAATTACAATGGCGGCTATCCCATTGAATTTGGTAGATATTATTAATTTATAATAATTATTATGTTAAAATTCTTAGAAAACAATAAAAATATAGCCCTTTCAGTCGTTCGAATAATTGTTGGCCTATTAATGGTTTATCATGGGAAGGAAGTTTTTGAC
>JANMZR010000389.1:0-6429 GCA_031383555.1 Cytophagaceae bacterium
ATCTGTGCTTCACGTGCTTGCTCTTCTGCCTTTTGCAGGTCGAGAAAACGGGTGTATGTTTGTTCGAAAACTTTTGTGAAACGAACAGCTATTTCTTCATGAGAAGTTGTTAGCCTTGCATCAGTGATAATCAAAAAATACCCTTGTTTAAAATTAAAGGAATAGAGTTTTACTTCTTTAGGAGCTGCCTCCAGCCATTCTTCAACCGTAAATGGGGCTTCAAACCCATATTCTTTTAATGACAAAATCGCATATTTTGCCACGTAAGATTCATGCTCCAGCGTTTCCTCTCTGTTTAACTCAATTAGGTAGTGAGGCTCCTGCCTTTTCCAACTTTCCAAAATGGAACGCATGACTTTAGTCTCTGAGGTAGGGATACGATTGGGCCGCTTTAATATTTTGCCATCAATTAAGGCGTAAAATGCAGATTTTCCTGTTTCTTCTTCCATTAATGCAAAGCCACAAGATGCACTCTCAATCCCTAGTTTGAATAACTCATGGTATAATATTTCAGCAGTATCAAACAATTCATCCGTTTTTTGCATCCCCATTGTTCTTGAACGTACTTTTTCCAGTGCCCCTTCAATTTCTAAGTCCCGATTTTTAAATACGAGTTCAGAAGTACGCTCAGCCACTTCTTTTTCAAGTGTTTCGTTTTGGGAGGAAAGGATTAGTTGTTTTTCCTGCTCTTGGGCAAGGGTCTGAGCCGAAAGTTGCTTCACTGCAACTAACTGTGCCGCTAAGCTTTTACTGGCAAAAGCAAACTCACTGGCCAGGTAAACAGAAAAAAAGAGAGGCAAAGACAGGACACCGAAGTTATCAAATGTATTGCCGTAGCCATTGATACGAAAATAAGGTAGCAAAGACGTGAAATCGGTAAGATACCGCATGGAAAGACCAACAAATGAAAACACCAGGCCGATCAGAATGATGTTGACTCCCCGGTGTTTCCTGACTACAGCCACAATTGTAATTCGTATGGCTTCGGCAGTCATTACAATGGTCGAACCTATTTCTATCCAGGGAACACCGCTTTGATAGTTAAAGAAATAGACGACGGTCAGCAAACCGCAGGCTCCAAGGCCTGCCCAGTAGATGTATGACTTAGGTAAAGCGTAAGCAGTATAAAGGGCGGTAACTAAAAAAATGTAATTGATTGGATACAGGACAGCCCTCAGCTGACCGACGTACATCATGGTATCTAAATCGCTAAGTAACGAAGTATTACGCAGCCCCAAAACCAGCCAATGCAGAAAGAACAACAGCGATGAAATGGAAAAAAACAAGTTCGCCTTTTTCAAAGGATAAAAAATAAAAAAGCAGAGATGTAGCAAAGCCAGAATAAAAAACAGGCCTGCTTTAACGAATGTGTAGGTTAAAGAGTTGTATCTACGTTGTGATAGAGGGCTGAAAGGATCAAGTTGACTAACGGCAAAGACACGTACTCGGTATAGGAAGTTTGGTATATTTGCAAATTTAGTATAAGGAAGATTGGGCTGAAAAGCGATTCGCACCGCCAGTACATAGTTTGATTTTCCCACTCCGGGTAAGCCAAAACTATGAAAGGCCGTATAAACAGCATCTACCTCATCGGCATTTGGCGAAACCGTACCCAGACGTAGAATGAGTTGTCCATTGCTATACAAGACAGAGGAAGCAACTTGACTTACCAATAAAGTAATTGCCTGTCGTTGTAGCAGGGTGCTATCAACATGGAGGTTCAGCCGAAGCCAGCCGATACCAGCCTTTCGTACCTGCGGCAAGTCCATTATGTCCTTCGATGGGTCAATACGTTCCCACTTCGAGTCGTTAAAATCCGGTTTGGCAAAATCAGGGTTATCGCCTGCCTGCCATTTCCAGCCTTTGTCAAGTAGGATTCCTTGAGTTGGAATACTGTCAATTCTAAAAATTTCGGCTTTTTGAGAAAATAGGTTGAAAGAAATGAAGAAAAGGCTAGTAATCAGTATTTTCATAGACTTTTTGTTTAGAAAATAAAGATATTAATTATATTATTGGAAATTAAGTATTTAATATCAATGTTTTCCGTTTTTTATTGAATGGAAAAATTATGATGGCTATAGAAGCTATTAGCAAATTTAAAGAGGTTTTTTAGATGACTAAAAAGTTTTTTATAAGGCCTAAAATTGTAATAGGAGGTTTAATTTATTTCCCCAGTTGAAAGGAAAAAAAATATTCATAAAGTATTGATAATAATGTAGTTTGGGTGTTTTCATAATCCCCATATTGAAATTGTTGTAATTTGGCTTCAAAAGGAAGCACCTTTACTTTTTCAACAAAACTATCATTTTCGCCAATAATTCCTTTGCTGTTGCCACCACTTGTGAAGTTGGTTTCACATCTGCATCTTGCAAAATATTATGCACAGTAGCCAAACCAGCTTGTATTTTCTTTAAATCAACAATTTTTGCTTCAAAGTTTTTCATGCCTTCTTCGGTCATTCTGATTCGTGTACGCATTTCTTGCCTATTATCCAATTCTGCCTGAATTTTGATTCTGCCTTCATAAGCAGCCACAGACAAATCATGTTGGTTTTTCAAATCAATTGTCGAAGTTTTTACTCTTGGGTCCATTTTTATGGTGAAAGTTTGAGAATAAGCTTTGCCATTTACTGTCAATTTTGCAGTATAATTTCCGGCCAAAACCCAAGGAGAAGTAGCATCTGGAGCCGTATTTTGATAAACCGCCGAAATCGGGTAGGAAGGAGGAAGATTGAGTGGTGCATAATGGACATCCCATATAAAACGATGAGAACCAGCCTCAGCCGACAATATTTGCTGTGGACGAATCCAATACAAAGGAATATTCAAATCGGGTAATTCGTAGGGTTTATCATCGCTCGAAAATTGGCGAACTGGCTTCCCCATTGCGTCAAAAATTTCAAGTGTTACAGGAGAATTTGCTTTTTCTTTTAAAAAATAATTGATTATCGCACCATCGGGTGGATTTTGCCCCTGCGGTTCTTCTTGCGTAATGGGCGTGTCGGTATAAGTACTAAATTTTACTCGATAAGTATTTTGAGGTTTGTATAAAATCGCTTCATTTTTAATTAATTGAGATGAAATTTGGCGTAAGGGCGTAATATCATCTAAAATCCAAAAGCTACGTCCGTGCGTGCCAACCACAATATCATCATCTTTAATCACCAAATCTCTGATACTTGTGGCAGGCATATTTAGGCGTAAAGTTTGCCAATTTTCACCATCATCAAAAGATACATATACGGCATTTTCTGAGCCGGCAAAAAGCAAACCTTTTTTGCTGGGGTCTTCTCGAACGGTATTAATTGGTTCATTCGGCAAGCCTTTTACTATTTCTTGCCAAGTATTTCCGCCATCTTTTGTTCTGAAAATATGAGGTTTCAAATCATCTAAACGAATGCGATTGACTGCCACATAAGCCACATTTACATCGAAATGTCCTGCATCAATTTGGGAAACTTTCGACCAAGCTCCAAAATCATATACTTTTTGCCAAGTTCCCCCTCCGCTTTTTGTAACATGCATAAGGCCGTCATCTGTTCCTGCCCAAATCGTGTTGATGTTTATAGGTGAAGGAGCAAGTGCATAAATTACACTACGACGAGGCATTTTTTTCATACTTTCAGTAGTATAAACACCCACACTTGCAGGAATTTCATCATAGGTTTCACGAGTCAAATCGGGGCTAATAACTTGCCAAGAATTACCGCCATTTTGAGTTTTAAACAAAACATTTCCTGCAAAATAAAGCGTTTTTTTATCTACGGGTGAAAACATAACTGGGGCGGTTCGAATAAAACGATATTTGCCCAAACGCACTGCTTCAGGAGCAATATTTTGCGTTTGACCAGTTCTTTTGTCATATTTTGTGATTTTCCCACCATAAATAATATTTGGGTCTAGTGGGTCGGCAGCCACATAACCGTATTCTTCCACACCCACTGGGTGCCAATCTCTAAACGTAATTATGCCATCTTTACCTCTGGAACTGATGCCAACCGAGCCACTTTCTTGCTGCCCGCCATAGACATTATATGGAAATGCATTGTCGGTACTCACGTGATAAAACTGAGCTGTTGGCTGATTGTACCAAGAAGAAAATGTTTTTCCACCATTTACGGTTATTATTGCCCCTTGGTCGGCCGCCAAAAGCATAATGTCTGGGTTGTTGGGGTTAATCCAAAGTCGATGGTAATCGTCGCCCCCTGGAGCACCTCTAAACGCCATCCAAGTTTTGCCACCGTCTTCCGACTTCCAAGTGTCCACATCTGCACTAAACACGATGTCTGGGTTGGTGGGATGCACTTTTATTTCCGCAAAATCACTGCCTCGTCCCCACAGCCTTTCATCTTGACTGATTCTTGTCCAAGATTCGCCGGCATCATCAGAGCGAAAAACGCCTCCTTCTTGCTCTGAATCTACTGTGGCGTACATTCTTGAAGGATTACTGGGAGAAATTCCAAATCCAATTCTACCCAAACCTTCCTCAAAAGTAGGCAAGCCTTTCGTTAATTTATTCCAAGTGGTACCACCATCGGTTGATTTAAACAAACCACTTTCGGGGCCTTGCCATTCACCATTTTCCCAAGGCCCCTGACGAGCCGCCCAAAGGTCGGCGTATATAATATTGGAATTTTTTGGGTCTATGGTTACTTGAATTGCTCCTGTATTTTCGTCTGTATACAATACTTTTTCCCAAGTTTTACCGCCATTTTTTGTGCGATAAACGCCTCTTTCTGTATTGGGCCCATACGGATGGCCCAACACTGCCGCAAAAACAATATCCTCGTTTTTTGGGTCAATAGCCAAGCCTCCAATTTGCTGAGCATCGTTTAAGCCTGTATTTACCCAAGTTTTCCCTTCGTCGGTAGATCGGTATATTCCGTTTCCAACTGACAAATCTGGCCTTTGAATGCCCTCGCCCGAGGCAACATATATGACATTAGGATTGGATGGAGCCACTGCAACATCACCCACTGAACCAGTGGGCTGGTCGTCAAAAATTGGATTCCAAGTATGACCAAAATCATCCGTTCTCCAAACACCCCCATTATTTACACCTATATAAAAGACGTTTGGTTTTTGAGGAACGCCCACCGCACCAACTGTTCGGCCACCACGATGTGGGCCAATCATCCGCCATTTCATGCTTTCGAAATAGGAGGGACTAAAGCCTTGGGCAAATGATGTTGATATTGTTATTGAAAATAAAAGAGAGAGTATTATTTTTTTCATGTTTGTTTTTTGGACGGGTAATTGAAATTGTAGAAAAAAACCTTGGTTACGTAAATTAACATAAACTTTTTTTAAAAAAATAATGGTGTGCATGAAAAAATATAAAAATTAATTCATTTTGCTTGATTATAAACGTAATAGAATTGCCTTCTTTAAAACTTTAAATTATGTGACGTCAATGAATAAAATCGAGGATTATAGGTAAGCTTTGTTTTTTTGTTTAGCTCAAAGGTTAACTTTTTTATGTTGGCAGGTTGTATCACTGCAGGTGACGTTCAAAATTATCATTTGGCTTATTCTTTTTCTCAAATTCTGTATTGGGGCTTAAAACAGCCACCTGTTTCTGGGTTAAAAACAATTCCATTTACTGTTCTTGCAGGGCTTCGTTTGGCTCTTTGAAGAGTATAAAACCTAAAATTGCAATTTAATATATAATTTCTTTCCCTTGGTTATTGAAAAAAAAATTATGCATAAAGGCTTGATAATCATTTAGTTTAAAGTATTAATTAGCCGCAGATTTATAAAAAGTTAAATTTATGTTTAAGTATTATTAAAAAAGATTAAACAAAATAAAGGATACATTGTTATAATTCTAGTATTAAACAATATAAATAAAAGAAAATGAAAAAATTAGTTTTTGCGCTATCATTAGCATTTGCATCAGTAACAGTGTTTGGTCAATCGAAGGACGTGGTAGACATTGCTATTAGTTCTGCAGACCATACCACTTTAGTAGCCGCAGTAGCAGCTGCAGATTTAGTAGGCACATTGAAAAGTGAAGGTCCATTTACAGTGTTTGCTCCAACCAATGCTGCTTTTTCTAAATTGCCAGCAGGTACAGTTGAAACTTTGTTGAAACCAGAAAACAAAGGTAAATTAGCACAAATACTTACTTACCATGTAGTAAGCGGTAATTTAGATGCAGCAGCAGTAATGGCAGCGCTTAAAACGGGTAAAGGTAAAGTAGTTTTAACAACTGTAAGTGGAGGAAAGCTAACAGTAACTACTGAAAAAGGAAAAGTAAAATTGACTGACGAAAACGGTGGAGTATCCTACGTAACAGCTACTGATTTGAAAGGTTCAAATGGAGTAATACACGTAATTGACGGTGTTGTATTACCAAAATAATTGAATATTATTATATTATTTAAGAAAAAAACTCGCTAAACATTTGGCGAGTTTTTTTATTGGTATT
>JANMZR010000433.1:0-17973 GCA_031383555.1 Cytophagaceae bacterium
TTATTTTTTTGAAGTAATTTACTAATTATCAGTTAATTATACTTTAAAAGGAGAGCCTAAATAAATTAAAGATTACAAAGCCTAAAAGCTTATGGCAAATGATTAGAATTTTTTTTAATATTACTTCCCGATTTTATTAAAAAAATAGCTTTAACCGAAACATTTTTGAAATTTTTGTTAAAGCTAAAATTATTAATTTTATAATTAACCAGTCAGAACTTTAAAATATTATTTTTTTTACTTGAAAAAAAATACTAGACAATGATAAAATCATAATTTCAACCTTCAGTCTCCATAACCTCCTCAAATTCAGGGCTTTTAGAATAATTTTTTGAAAGATAGCTATAAATGGCTGGCACAATATAAAGTGTTAAAATAGTTGAAAATAGCATACCGCCAACTACCGCAATACCCATTGAAACTCGGCTTTTGGAGCCAGCTCCTAATGCCAAAGCAATTGGTAAAATACCTAAAATAGTGCAAAGAGATGTCATAATAATTGGACGAAATCGGCTTACGGAAGCTTCAGTAACAGCTTGCAATTTTTTAAGGCCAGTTTCTTTTCGTTGATTGGCAAATTCAACAATTAAAATTCCATTTTTGGTCACTAAACCAACGAGCACAATTATTCCAATTTGTGAAAAAATATTTAAAGTTTGGCTAAAGTCCCAAAGAGATAATAAAGCTCCACATAAAGCCAAAGGAACAGTGACTAAAATAATAAGTGGGTCAATGAAGCTTTCAAACTGAGCTGATAATATCAAATATATTAAAACAATTGCCAACAAAAAGGCAAATAAAAGGCTCGAAGAGCTTTCCTCAAATTCACGAGAAGTGCCATCTAAAGCTGTATTGAAAGTTTCATCCAATGTGGTAGAAGCAATCTCTCTCATCTCTTTAATGCCATCGCCCAGGGTATAACCTTTGGCTATACCAGCCGAAACAGTAGCTGCTACATATCTATTATACCGGTACAATTGGGGTGGCGTACTTTGCTCGGTTAGTTTCACCAAGTTATCTAGCTGAATTAGTTCACCGCTATTGCTTTTTACATAAAGTGATTTAAGATCCAACACATCATTGCGCTCTGTTCTTTGAATTTGACCCATTACCTGATATTGCTTTCCATCTTTTATGAAATAGCCCATTCGTCGATCCGCCAAGCCCAATTGTAACGTTTGAGCGATGTCTTGAATAGAAATACCTAGATTTTGAGCTTTTTCACGGTCAATTTCTATTCTTATTTCTGGTTTTGTAAATTTTAAATTGGCATCTACCCCCTCAAATTTTGAGCTTTCTCTGGCTTTTTTCAAAAATTCGGGCAACGCCTCTTTCAATTTATCATAGTTCAATGCTTGAATCACAAATTGTAACGGCAAGCCTCCACCCCGCTGCCCTGTTGAATTAATAGTTTGTTCCTGAATCACAAAAGCACGTGCTCCAGTATATTTTTTTACTTTTTTTGTTAAATCTTCTGCAATCTGCTGTTGTGTTCTTGTCCGTTTATTCGCATCAACAAGAATAATTCGAGCATTTCCACTGTTAGTAGAGGAGTTGCCAAATCCTGGTGAAGTCATTGTAACAATTCCTTTTCGCTCCTTTGGGTCTACTTCATTTTCCAAGAAATTATTTATTTCCTCCATATAACTTAACATATACTCATAAGTAGCTCCTTCCTGTGCAGTTGCCTGAATACGTAGCCCATTTCTATCAGAAAGTGGTGCCAATTCACCTGGTAGCAAATCGTTTTTCAACATATACCAAATAATACCAACAAAAGACAAAACCAGTAACCAAGCTAACCATCTTATTTTTAGAAAACTAACCAGCGATTCTTCATAAGATTTTGTAAGCCAAACCCAAAACGGCTCCGTAACTCTATAAAGCCAAGGTTGGGCGTGCTTTCCTTTGAGCAACATGGCTGATAATGTTGGCGTTAGAGTAAGTGATACAAAAGCTGAAATAATGACTGAGCCAGCTACTACAATTCCAAACTCTCGAAAAAGCTTACCAGTAAGACCTTGCAAAAATATTACTGGCAAAAAAACTGCTGCTAAAGTAACTGTGGTTGATATTACAGCAAAATATATTTCCTTTGAGCCTTTCATCGCCGCTTGCCAGGGGCTATAGCCCTCTTCTATTTTTGAATAGATATTTTCTAAAACTACAATAGCATCATCCACTACTAAGCCAATTGAAAGCACGATTCCGAGTAGTGTAAGTACATTTATGGAAAAATCCATTACATACATGATAAAAAAGGCACCAATTAATGAAACGGGAATAGCTGTAAGTGGAATTAGTGTGGAACGCCAATCACGCAAAAAGAAAAAGATAATAAATGCCACCAGACCTAAAGCAATTAAAACGGTTTCTTCAACTTCTTTGATGGATGTTCTTACAAATTGTGTATTATCTTGCCCCTCAGCTATGGTGATATCTGATGGTGTATTTTTCCTAATTTGACTCAATTTTTTTTGAATATTATCAGCAATTGCAATTTGATTGGCGCCAGGCTGGGGCACTATAGCAACGCCTAACATGGGAACACCATCTCTTTTGAAAAGGGTTTTTTCGTTTTCTGGGGAAAGCTCAGCTCTACCTACATCTTTAAATTTTACAGTTCGGTCGCCATCTTCTCTAATAATCAGGTTATTAAAGTCTTCCTCGGTAGTAAGCCTGCCCAAGGTACGTACTGTCAATTCAGTGTTTTGCCCTTCTATGCTTCCTGATGGTAATTCAATATTTTGTTTACCTAATGCTATGGTAATATCCATAGGTGTTAATTTGAATGATGAAAGCTTTACTGGATCAATTCGCATACGCATTGCATATTTTTTTTCACCCCAAATCATCACTGAAGAAACACCTGCAACAGTTTGGAATTTTTCCCTGATATTTCTCTGAATCCATTCGTTCAATTCGAGAATATTCCTTTTTTCACTTTTTATATTAATAAAAAATATGGGATTCGCATCGGCATCGGCTTTGGCTATTACTGGCGGGTCCACATCTTTTGGAAGTATTGCCATGGCACGTGATACACGGTCTCTTACATCATTGGCTGCGTTTTCAATGTCGACTGCAAGCTCAAATTCAACTGTAATATTACTTCTTCCATCACGACTCGAAGACGACAATGTGCGAATACCCGGAATTCCATTAATTGACTCCTCCAATGGTTCCGTAATTTGAGATTCTATAATTTCGGCATTTGCCCCTGGATAGGACGTGGATACATTCACAACCGGAAGATCAATCGAAGGGAATTCTCTCACCCCTAGCCGTGTGAAGCCAATCCACCCAAACAATATGATTACCAGCGACATAACTATTGCCAATACTGGTCGTTTTATACTGGTTTCTGAAAGTGATGCCATAATTTTTAGTTTTAAATTTCTCTAAATGATCAACTAATTTTAGTATAAATTTTCTAATTTAATATTTCCTTTATTTCAACTTCTCCATCAGGTTTTACCTGTAATGAGCCCACCGTAATAAGCGTATCTCCTTTTGCTAGCCCATCCAAAACTTCAACAGTAAGATTGGTTCTTGAACCTAACAATATTTTTACTGATTTTGCTTTTCCATTTTTCACAATAAATACTTTTGAGCCATTTGCCTCAGGAATAACCGCCTCAGTCGGAATCAATATGGCATTTGAATTTGTTTTTAATATCAATTCAATTTTTGTAAATGCACCAGGAATCAAATTATGTTTTGGATTTGGGGCTGTGGCACGCAATTGTAAAGTTCTTGTTTGAGGGTCTATTTTTGGGTCTATAGCAAAAACAGTGGCTATAAATTTTTCAGAATTATCGTCAATTGTAAAATAAACTTTGCTTCCTTTTCCTACATTTTGCGCATATTTGGCAGGAATTGAAAAGTCCAATTTGGCGGGATTTAGATTCGTTAGTGAGGCTATCCTCGAAGCTGGCGTTATAAAAGCACCTTCAGATACGTATCTCAAACCTAAGCTTCCATCAAATGGGGCTCTAACCGAATACTTTGCTATTTGAGCCTTTAGGTCCTCAATATCGGCTTGAATAGTATTTACAGAATTTACAGCAATATCATATTCACGCTGGCTAATGGCTTCTTTTTCAAGTAATTTCTCCTGACGAAACTCATTATCTTCAGCCAATTTCTTATTGAATTGCAACTTTCTGAGTCTTGCTTTTAAGTCTTCATCATTAATATTAAATAAAATTGCCCCTTTTCTTACATTATCACCTTCTTTGAAATACAGTTTTGTGATTCTTCCAGAAATTTCACTTCTAATTTCAACTTCTTCATTAGCTAAAATTGATCCAGCTGTTTGAATTTTATCTTGTAATTCAGACAATTTAATTATGGTAACTTTAACCGTGGTTTTGCCAGCAGGCTTACCATCTTTTCCTTTATTAACACCACCAGTTTTTGCAGTTTTTACATCCGTGGTTGTTTTGTTATTTTTAACATCAGTTTTCAATTGGCCCTCTTCTTTTTTGGTAAAATAAGTTTCCTTAATTTTTGGATAAAAAGCCAAACTTGTTATTAAAAGTAAGCTTAGGAAAGTCAAAAGACTTTTAGTGATTGAATGCATCTGTTAAAATAAAATACTTTGAAAAAAATATAAAAAAATTTAAAAAGTCTTGTCCAACTTAGGAAAATAATATAATAGTAAGAAAAATTATAATTTCTTGAATTACAATTGTTAAAGTTATTATAATACTTGACTTATAAAGTAAAAATACTGTTAATTGGTATCAAATCTATCTTTGATTGCCTGTAATAATTCAACTATTTCGATAATAATGTTTTAATTTTATACCAAATGACAAAATTATCAGATAATTCCCCCGTAAAACTAAAAACTTATGAAATTAATTACATCACTTCTAATTATTTGTTCTGCACTAAATTCAGAACTATTAGCTCAAAACAGTAAGAAAAAAGCTGTAAAAGTAGATAATATTGAAATTTTACAGGCAAAAATTTTTAAAAATGCTGAAGCTATTGAAAGTAAAGTTATCGCTTGGCGGCGAGACATACATGCAAACCCTGAGTTGGGCAATAGGGAGTATAAAACAGCCGAAAAAATAACCAAACACCTTAAAGATTTGGGCATTGAAGTGAAAAATGGTGTTGCCAAAACAGGAGTAGTTGGCCTATTGGTTGGAGGAAAACCTGGCCCTGTGGTGGCTCTTAGGGCAGATATGGATGCCCTTCCAGTAAAAGAACGTGCTGACATTCCATTTGCATCAAAAGCAATAGGTGAGTACAATGGTAAGCCAGTACCTGTGATGCATGCTTGTGGGCATGATACCCATGTGGCGATATTGATGGGCGTAGCAGAAATATTAGCTGCTAATAAAGCTGATCTAAAAGGAACTATAAAGTTTATATTTCAACCAGCCGAAGAAGGTGCACCTGAAGGCGAAGAAGGCGGTGCTGAATTAATGGTAAAGGAAGGGGTAATGGAAAATCCAAAGGTAGATGTAGTATTTGGCTTGCATATAAATGCACAAACTCCGATTGGCAACATTCGCTACAAACCATTGGGTATTATGGCGGCTTCTGACTGGTTTAAAATAAAAGTTAAAGGGAAGCAAACGCATGGTGCTTACCCTTGGTTAGGCAACGATCCTGTGGTAACTGCCTCTCAAATAGTCAT
Organism: Cytophagaceae bacterium; assembly: GCA_031383555.1. Lineage (GTDB taxonomy): Bacteria > Bacteroidota > Bacteroidia > Cytophagales > Spirosomataceae > JANMZR01. Next base: position 5,657 of record JANMZR010000433.1, read on the forward strand.
GGGCCTTCAAACCATTATAAGTAGAAATACAAACCTTTCCGAAACAGGCGCTGTAGTAACCATAGGCGTGTTCAATGGAGGTGTGAGACCGAATATAATTTCTGAGGAAGTTAACTTATCAGGTACAATTAGAACTTTAGACACAAAAGTTCAGGACAATATTCATGAAAAAATAAGAACAATTGCCACCAATATTGCTGAAAGTGCTGGTGCTGTTGCTGAGGTTGAAATTACCAAAATGTGTCCTGTAACCTTTAATGACGCCGCTTTAACCGAAATGATGTTACCGACATTTAAAAAAATAGCTGGTAACGACCATGTTGAATTGGCCAATGCAACTTTTGGTGCTGAGGATTTTGCCTTTTATGCAAATAAAGTGCCTAGTTTATTCTTTTTCTTGGGCGGTGCACCAACAAATATCCCAATTGAAAAAACAGCACCACACCATACTCCTGATTTCTATATTGAAGAAGGAGGCTTTACTTTGGGCGTAAAAACAATGAGCATGCTGGCAATCAATTATATGGAAATGTCAGCTGGAAAAGGTGTAGTTGCGGTTGGGAAGTAGGAAATGAATTAGGATGTCATTCGAAAATGAAAGTTATTAACATTCATAAACGAGAATTTATTCAATCAAAAATCAAGATTTTGGATTTATTTTCCACTCTTTCAACCAAAGAAGATAAAATTTGGCCGAATGAAAAGTGGCCACCAATGCGATTAAAGGAAGGTTTCAAATTAAATTCTGAAGGTGGTCACGGTTTAATTAGATACAAGATCATAAAATATGATCCAAATAATTTAGTTGAGTTTGAATTTCAAAAACCAAAAGGATTCTTTGGTATTCATAAGTTTGAAATAATAGAAACTAATAAAACTAAAGTTGAAGTTAAGCATACAATTGACATGGAAACTAAAGGATTAGGAACTCTTAGTTGGATTTTTGTTATAAAATGGTTGCATGGTGCATTGCTTCAAGACGCATTTGACAAATTAGAAAATCAATTATTTAATACATCAAAAAAGACGGAATGGAGTGTTTGGGTGAAAATTTTACGAGCTATTTTGAAACCCAAAAAATAAACATAAGAATGTGCTTATTATCGAAAAGTAGCTCTCTATTCACTAAATTCGATGATAAAAATTGGCCTCTTTTCAACTATTCTTTTCCAATTGCTTTACCAAAACTTCCAGATCTTTGGGATAAGGGGCTTCGACTGTGATGGGTGTGCCATCTAACAAGTTGAAAGTCAATGAATAAGCATGAAGTGCAACTCTTTTAATAAGTGGCTGCTCTTCTGTTTGCTGCTTTAGGTTAAACTTTTTCTTCAAACTGCTCAAATACAACTTACTACCTCCATACAATTCGTCAGTAACAATAGGGGCTTTCAAGCAGGTCAAATGTATTCTTATTTGGTGCATACGACCCGTTATAGGTTGGCATTCGACCAAAGTATGATTTTTATAAATTCTTAAAGTATTGAAAATGGTTTCGGCAATTTTGCCTAAAGTTCGGTCTATTTTCACCATACCATCTTTAAGAGGTAATATTGGCAAATAAACTGAAATATCTTCAAAACTATGAACGCCTTCAACCATAGCATGATAACGCTTTTTCACTTCTCGGTGTTCAAACTGCATGGCCAAATGCCTATAAGCCTCTGGATTTTTGGCAATTGCTATCACTCCAGAAGTTTCCTTATCGAGCCTATGAGCCACCTGGGCATCATCAGAGTAGGCTTTTGCCAACCTTAAAATACTATTCGGGTTGTCAGCATTACGCTCGTCAAGACTTGACACCGAATGTGGCTTATTTACAACAATATAATCGTCGTTTTCAAAAAGAATTATTTCTTTAAAATTGATTTTCATTCAAATATATTTTGTGAAAAAATAGATGAAAATTAGGTTTCTCCACTAAATTTCACATAAAATGTACCTTGATTTAAAATTTAAATTTGAAAATTTTACTAACAAAATTTAAAAAGTATAAAATTTAATGCAAAATAACCCTTTAAAATTTTTATTAACTAAATATTACTTCTTAATGGCAATGATATTACCTGTGGACGGCAAAAGTCCAATTTTTGGCGAAAATAATTGGCAGGCGCCCAATGCAACCATCGTTGGGGATGTGATTTTTGGAAAAGACTGTACAGTTTGGTTCAACGCTGTGGTGCGAGGTGATGTTAATTCCATTGTTTTTGGGCATTGCTGCAATGTGCAAGATGGTGCTATAATTCATTGTACTTATAAAAAAACCAAAACTATTATTGGCGATTTTGTATCCATTGCTCACAACGCCATTGTACATGGCTGCACGATTGAAAGTAATGTTTTAGTGGGGATGGGGGCCATCATTATGGACGGCGCATATGTAGAAACTGGATCAATAATTGCCGCTGGGGCTATTGTAACACAAAATACAAGGGTCCCAGCTGGAAGTATTTATGCTGGCAATCCAGCTAAATTCTTAAAAAATGTTTCACCTGATGCCGCTGAAGTTTTTCAAAGAACTGCCAAAAATTATGTGATGTATGCGGGCTGGTTTAAGTAGATTAATCAAGCATTTCCCAACCATTTCAAAGCTTTAGGCCTTTCATTTGACTTCATTTTTTGCACTAATTCATTTATATTTTCCGAAACAATAATTAAATCTTGGTTTTCTTTTTTCAAGAAACCTTCATCTACCATTTTTTGAACCATGGCCAAAAGCGGGTCATAAAATCCATTAACATTTAGAATACCAATTGGCATTTCGTGAAGCCCCAATTGCGACCAAGTAAGCATCTCGAATAGCTCGTCTAATGTACCATAGCCCCCAGGAAGTGCAATAATTCCATCAGCAAGTTCGCACATTATTTTCTTGCGCTCATGCATATTTTCCGTTACAATAAGTTCTGTAAGTTCTTTATGACCAACTTCCAAATCCATTAAAAACTGCGGGATTATTCCTTTTGCCAAACCGCCGTTTTGTAAAGTTGCATTGGCGACTATTCCCATAAGCCCCACACTACCAGCACCATAAACCAACGTAATATCATTATGGGCAAAATAAATACCAACATCAGTGGCTATTTTTTCATAGATTTCATTTGTACCCTTACTTGAGCCGCAATAAACTGCAATATTTTTCATTTTGAAGCATTATCCAACTAATCTTATCGATTAGTAAACATTTTGAACTAATTTTAAACAAATTTACTAAAAATAATTCATGGAATTTCTCAAACAACCTTGGCATTGGTCAATCGCAGGCCTATTAATTGGCCTTACAGTACCCATTTTACTACTGTTAGGCAACAAGCCATTTGGCATTTCATCAACACTAAGGCAAGTTTGCGCAGCTTGTGTCCCTGCAAAAATTCCCTTTTTCAACTACGATTGGAAAAAAGATACTTGGAACTTATTTTTCGTAGTAGGTATTTTTTTAGGTGGCTTTTTAGCCGTACAATTTTTAGCCGACCCCAACCCAATTCAAATTGCCGAAAGCACAAAAGCAGAATTGGAAGCATTTGGGATTACCGATTTTAAAAGCTTGTTACCAAATGATATTTTTTCATTTGACCAACTTTTAACTTTTAAAGGTTTCATTTTCATAGTTTTGGGAGGATTTTTGGTTGGCTTCGGTACACGCTGGGCCAATGGCTGTACATCAGGGCATTCAATAATGGGTCTTTCTAATTTGCAATGGCCTTCATTGGTGGCCACTATTTGCTTTTTTATTGGTGGGCTTTTTATAACACATTTTATTTTTCCATTAATTTTTAATTAAAAGCTTTAATTAAGAATCATTTATACAGGGTTTTGCCCACAAACAAATAAAAACTATGAACATAACTTCAAACCTAAAATTCCTATTTATTGGCGTCTATTTTGGAATTATTTTTGTAAAAGCCGAAATCATTTCATGGTTTAGAATTCAAGAAATGTTCCGCTTTCAATCCTTCCACATGTACGGTGTAATCGGTACTGCCATTGCAGTTGGAATGGTTTCAATATTTATAATTAAAAAATTCAATATCAAAACTATTTCAGGAGAAAAAATAGAAATTGAGCCAAAGCCTTTTACCAAGGGAAATATTTATGGTGGACTACTCTTTGGCTGTGGCTGGGCATTAACTGGAGCCTGCCCAGGGCCTCTTTACGCACTTATGGGTGCTGGTTTTGGGGTAATTTCAATTGCATTTTTGATGGCCTTAGTGGGCACTTGGACCTATGGGTATTTTAAAGAAAAATTGCCCCATTAATATTCAAAATAATAGTTACAATTTATTTGAATATCAGAAGAATTGGAACGAAATTTGCAATATAATTTTGTCCAATCTATTAATTATTCCGTAAAATATAAAAAATTAAAGAACTTGAAAAGGCTTATTTGCTCTTTTCAGATTTTTATTTTTTTACTATATATTTTAAAGTTTTGGCAATTTTATTAACAATACCATTTTCATTTCAAATCAGAAACAATGCAAGACGAAAACAGAACCATAATCATTCGTGGATTTATTTTTTTTGTAGCAATTGTTTATTTGTGTCGTTTATTTTATTTGCAAGTTATCGACAACAGTTATATTGAGGCTGCCGAAGACAACGCCATTCAAAAAGTAACTGAAATTCCGTTTAGAGGCCTAATTTATGATCGGAACAAAAAATTAATTGTATCCAATGCACCTGTATATGATTTATATGTTACGCCTAAAAAAGTAAAAAATATAGACACCGTTCGCTTCTGCAATTTATTTCAAATATCAATTGACGAATTCAAAGATAAAATTGAAAGGGCGAAAATCTATTCTTATCAAAGGCCTACCCTTTTTATCAGACAACTTTCAATTGAAGATTTCGCAAAGGTGCAAGACGACCTTGTTGACTTTCAAGGTTTTAGCTTTCAAACTTCCGCTTTTAGAAAATACCATTCAAGTGGAGTTGCCAACGCAATTGGCTATGTAGGCGAAATAAGCGAGAAAGATTTAGAGAAAAGCACTGAAGATTATTATAGGCAAGGTGATTATATTGGATTATCAGGTATTGAAAAATATTATGAGAGCTATTTGAGGGGGAAAAAAGGCATAAAATACATAATGAAAAACTCCAAAGGAGCTGAAAAAGGAGCATATAAAAATGGCGAGTTGGACGTTCCTTCGGTTCCCGGAAAAACCTTATATTCGTCAATAGACCTTGACTTACAAAATTTAACAGATAGCTTAATGCAAAACAAAGTGGGGAGTGCAATAGCCATAGAACCAAATACGGGTGAAATTTTAGCTTTGGTTTCAGCCCCTTCTTACGACCCAAAGCTACTTTCAGGTAGAAATTTTCGTAAAACTTATGGCAAATTGGTGATGGACCCGATGAGGCCATTGTTAAATAGGCCTATTCAAGCACGATACCGACCTGGTTCAACATTTAAAACTATTCAGTCGCTAGTAGCTTTGCAACAAGGAGTAATAACACCCTCATTTACTGCCAGCCATGCGGGTTCGCCCATAGCATGCACGCACAACCACCCTGTTTCTAGCTCTGTAATGATGGGTCTTCAGCAGTCGTGCAATCCTTATTATTATTTTGTATTTAGGAGGTTTATGTTGGATCAGAATCTTTCAGAAACAAATATTTTCAAAAGATCGGCAATTAATTTGAAGCTTTGGGATGAAATGGTTGCCAAATTTGGAATAGGTCAAAAATTAGGGGTTGATTTGCCTTCTGAAATAAAAGGTATACTTCCGGATGTCGCTTTTTACAATAAAATTTATAAAGGCCCCAATACTTGGAAGTTTTCAAATATTTACTCACTGGCTATAGGTGAAGGAGAAGTGACTGTTAGTCCGATGAAAATGGCCAATGTAGCTTGTATTCTGGCCAATAGAGGTTACTACATTACACCGCATATTGTTAAGGGAATAGGTACACCCGGCTCCATACTCAGACAATATTCAGAAAGAAAATATGTTGGGATTGATAAAAAACATTTTGATGTAGTGGTGGAGGGCATGCATCGTGCGGCGAGTCCTGGAGGCACACTATCGAGTGGGGCCATTATGGCTGACATTTCTATTTGTGGTAAAACTGGTACCTCGCAAAACCGAGTAGGTAAAGACCATGCGATTTTTATTTGTTTTGCGCCTCGTGATAATCCCAAAATTGCAATAGCGGTTTTTGTGGAAAACGGAGGCTTTGGAGGATCGGCTTCTGGGCCAGTGGCTTCACTAATGATTGAGCAATATTTAAAAGGGAAAGTCGAAAGGCAAGCCTATAAAGAGCAAGTAATAGCTACAAATTATTCGAAAAATGTAGTATCTAAATCAATTGCAATAAAAACAAATTCTGGTGAACTCATAACTCCAAAAGCAGAAATAAAAGCTGCGGTAATTCCATAAAAAAACTGAATCGAAATAATTATGGCAAAAAATAGATCCCAGTTTTCAAATCTCGATACGCTTTCAGTTGCGCTTTTTGCAATTTGTGTTATTTTAGGGTGGATTAACGTATATGCTGCAGTGTATAATCCTGAAGTTGACACTCGTTTTTTTGATATTAGCACTAATTCTGGTCGACAATTTATTTGGATATTGGCATCCATTATTATTATTATATTTATTATAGTTACCGACTATAAATTTTACGATACTTTTGCCTTTGTCATTTACGGCTTTATTATATTTCTTTGCATTTTGGTAATATTTATTGGGGCCAATATAAAAGGATCGCATTCATGGTTCAAAATTGGCGACTTTACACTCCAACCTGCAGAATTTGCAAAAATGGCTACCAGTTTGGCTCTAGCCAAATACTTGAGTTCGCCCAATGTAACACTCAATAAAGTAAGGGATAGGATAATTTCAGCAGCTTTTGTGCTCGTGCCACTCATAATTATATTATTGGAAAAAGAAACCGGTGTTGCCTTAGTGTTCGTTAGCTTTATAATTATACTTTATAGGGAAGGGCTACCTGGCATATTCCCGTTAGTAATCATTTTAGGAGGCATTTTAGCAGTATTAGGCCTCGTTATTCCCCCAATTTTTGTAATGATTGGCCTTGCCTTATTGGCATTTTTAGTTTATTATTTTTTACCTAAATATGAGAAAAATACAAAAAATATTGTGGTAATTGGGTTGATATTTTTTGCTATGTCTGCCATTGTATTTTCGGTGGATTTTGTGGTAAATAAAGTTTTAGAACCACACCAACGCAAACGAATAGAAATATTGTTCAATCCTGACTCCGACCCTCGAGGTGATGGTTATAATGTGACCCAGTCAAAAATAGCAATTGGCTCAGGAGGATTTTTAGGTAAAGGGTTTTTGGAAGGTACTCAAACAAAATTTGATTTCGTGCCGGAGCAAAGTACTGATTTTATATTTTGTACCATTGGCGAGGAATATGGTTTTATTGGTAGTTTGGCTGTGGTAAGTTTAATTATAGGCTTATTATTAAGAATTATGTTTTTGGCCGACCGACAACGATCCAAATTTGCCAGAATATATGGATATTGTATTGTATCGATTATTTTTTTCCACTTTATGATAAATATTGGAATGACAATAGGCCTTATGCCTGTAGTTGGTATTCCACTACCCTTTTTTAGCTATGGTGGCTCTAGCTTATGGTCATTCACTATGATGTTATTCATATTTTTAAAATTGGATGCCCATCGTTCACAACTACTTTCTAGGTATTAATTTCAATTTTTCAATAGCATTCATCAAAGTCCAAATGCCACTGATACTTTCAAATCGGTAATAAACTATGCTAGACCGTAAAACCAAAATTTTAATCGCAGTAGCCTCATTGGGCTATTTTGTGGATGCTTTTGACCTAATTCTTTTTGGAGTGGTTAGAGTGCCAAGCTTGAAAAGTTTAGGCTTATCGGATGTTGAAATTTTACAAAAAGGTCAACAATTATTTAATTACCAACTGATTGGAATGCTTATTGGTGGTGTTTTTTGGGGAATATTAGGTGATAAAAAAGGAAGGAAATCAGTATTATTTTCTTCAATAATAATCTATTCAATAGCTAATTTTCTAAATGGCTTTGTAACCAATATAGACCAATACGCAATACTCAGATTTATTGCAGGCGTTGGGCTTGCCGGTGAACTTGGTGTAGGCGTTACACTTGTAAGCGAAACATTGCCACAATCGAAAAGAGGCTACGGCTCCACAATAATTGCCACTTTTGGCGCATTAGGAGCACTTACTGCTCCTTTACTTTACAAAATATTTCAGACAATAAACCTTCCTTTTGAAGTTTGGCGAGCCACATATTTTTTAGGTGGTATTCTTGGTTTTTTACTTTTACTATTAAGGCTTGGAGTTATGGAATCAGCAATGTTTAATAATATAAGTAATCAAGCCAATAGAGGCAATTTTTTAAAAATATTTACAAAAAAAACTAGCTTTCAAAAATACCTTTTTTGTATTTTATTGGGCCTCCCCGTTTGGTATATTATTAGTATTTTGGCCTTAATTGCCCCTGAAATGGCAGTTGCTTTAAAAGTAAATGGAAAAATTGAAGGTGGCAATGTAATCTTTTACTTTTATCTCGGTCTTGCGATTGGTGACTTTGCTTGTGGGCTTATTAGCCAGTTTTTGAAAAGTCGAAAGAAAACTATTTACCTTTATTTAACAGCATCCATAATTATGTCATGGATTTATTTACATGTTAAAGGTATTTCATCAAACACATTTTATTTCATTTGTTTTTTACTTGGAATTGTAGCTGGATTTTGGGCCTTATTCATTATGATTTCGTCAGAACAATTTGGTACAAATATTCGTGCCACAGTAACAACATCCGTTCCTAATTTTGTAAGAGGGGCAGTTGTATTAATAAATATGGCATTTTTAGCCATTGCAAAAACCTATGGAATTATCAATTCGGCCATTGTAATTGGGGCTATTTGTTTTGGGTTGGCCTTATTATCAAACTACTTTTTAGCTGAAACTTTTCAAAAAGATTTAGATTATTTGGAGGAATAACAAAATTATTGAAATAAAAAAGCCCAATTAACATATTGAATCGGGCCTTAAATCTAATATTTTGTAGAATTTCTTAATTCAAAAACTCAACTTTCAAGTCGTTCAATTTTCTTTTTACTGAGGTGTCAACTTGCTTATCACCAACTCTTAATATATAGCCCCCAATTAAGTCGGCATTTACTTTTTCCTTCAAACTTATGTTTTTGCCAGTAGCATTGGCTACTAAGGCAATAAACTCTTTTCTCTGAGCATCATTCAAGTCGGAAACAGTAGTTACTTCTGCAGTCAAATTATTTTTCAGAACATCGTAAAGCCTCAAATATTCGGAGGCTAAAGATGGTAGTATCGATTCCCTGTTTTTATTAGTAATTATTTCAAAAATTGATAAAGTCATGGGATTGATTTTATCTTTAAATATTTCCTTTAAAATAGAAAGCTTTTTGAAATGCTTTACCACTGGGCTTTTAAGTGCCAATTCAAAAGCACGATTTTCATTACAAACTTGGTCAAAAAGCTGCATATCTTTTTGAATAATTTCGGTAATACCTTTTTCCTCAGCTAATTCTATTAGCGACTTTGCATATCGGTAAGCAACAGCTTGATCTGACATTCTTTAGATTTTGGATTTTAGATTTTAGATCTTAGCTTTTGACAATACTAAAAAATGAAAATCTTTCTTTAATATATTTTAATTTCCCCCCAATCAGGAAGTTAGGGCAGCAGACGCTTCGGAGCAATTAATTCAATTTAGCGTCTTTAATAAACTCAGAAACTAACTTTTCTTGAGAATTTTTATCAGAAAGTTCTTTACGAAGCACCTTTTCAGCTACATCTATTGTTAACAAAGCTGCCTCTCTACGTAATAATGCTATTGCTGACTGCTTTTCATTTTCAAAAGCAATTCTGGCCTTTTCATTTTCAACACGAGCAGCTTCAGTAGCGGCAACTTTGGCCTCAACAATCATATTATCGGCAGTAACTTTTGCATCTTTTATAATACCATCTCGAACAGCTTTGGCTTCAGCAACTAACTTTTCGTTACCCGATTTCATTTCTGCCATTTCTTCACGGGTTTTAGCTGCCATTTGCAAAGCATCATCAATTGATTGATCCCGCTCTTTTAATGAATTGATTATTGGCTTCCAAGCATATTTCGAAAGCAAAAAGAACAATGCACCAAAAACAACTAATTGCCAAAATATTAGGCCTAATTCTGGAGTTAACATAATCTTATTTTTTTAAAATTTATTTTTATTTGTAAATCACTTTCTTGTTTAGGTAAAATCGAGGTGCCTGCCTATTGCAAACACCTCAAAATTGATTTTTTAGCCTTTTGCCTGAATAAGGAAGCAAATTACCAATGCGAAAAGGGCAACCGCTTCAACTAGAGCAGCAATGATTAACATCACAGTCTGGATTTTTCCAGATGCTTCAGGTTGACGAGCAATAGCATCCATTGCAGAGCCACCTATACGACCCACACCAAGTCCAGCGCCTATTGCGGCTAAACCAGCGCCGATACCAGCACCCATAATTGCCATACTCAAACCACCTTCAGCAGCAGCTTGTAAAAGAATTGATAGTAACATAATTGTATATTTATAAAAATTAAAAAAAACTCAAACTATAGAGTGTTAAGATATGAGTGATAAGTGATGAGTAAAATACAATTTACCAATACTTCAAAAAACTTATAACTTATAGCTTATAACTCATCTCTAGAAAATTACATCCCGTGATCATACTCTGTATCATGATGCGCATCTTCCACAGCACTACCGATGTACATCGCTGATAGTAAAGTAAAAATAAATGCTTGCAATAAAGCAACTAAAATTTCAAGCAAATTCATTGCAACCACAAACACAGTAACAGTGCCACCAATAAAATAATTTTTAAAGGTAAATATCAAACCAATAAGACTCAGTAAAATAATATGGCCTGCTGTGATATTTGCAAATAAACGAATCATCAATGTCAATGGCTTTACAAAGACACCAATGATTTCCACCGGAACAATTAATGGTAATACAAAACCTGGCACGCCTGGAGGAGCAATTAAATGTTTCCAATAACCTGCTTTACCATTTAAATTTGTAACAAAAAATGTAATTATTGCTAATACCATTGTAACGGCAATATTGCCAGTTACATTAGCTGAACCAGGTAAAAGTCCCATCATATTATTGAACCAAATAAAGAAGAACAGGGTCAATAAATAAGGTAAAAATCTTTGGTAATCTTTTTCACCGATACTAGGTTTGGCAATGTCATCTCGTACATATGTGATAATTGGCTCAAAAAGTGATTGGATTCCTGTTGGCGCTTTACCTTTATTTTTGGTATAGCCCTTGGCAACTGAAAAAAACACTAAAAGCAAAATAATGGCTGAAAGTATTAATGAAGCTACATTTTTGGTGATTGAAAAATCATAAACCTTTGATCCATCTATTGAGTGGATTTTCTCATGCTCATCAAGCACATAGCCATTGTAAGAAACTAAATTATGATGCTCATTTTTAAATTTTGATGAGCTGAACACATCAAATCCTTTAGTTGGGGAATATAAAATAACTGTTAAAGGAATAGAAACATGGCTATGACCAACAGTTGCAAAATGCCAATCATGTGCATCTGAAATATGGTGGGTAATCATTTCACCAATATTAAATTTTTCTTCTTTTGATTCAGTTCCAGCGGTTCCATGGCCAGATGTAGTTTCATGTTGCCCAAAAGAAAAGGTACTTATGAATATGAATAATATAAAAGTGAAAATCTTTGAAAAATACATAAAATTTCTTTTAATTAACAAGCCCTAAAAAGCTTAATCTCTAATTTTGGCGCAAGTTACGACTATTTTCAAAAATTTCAAAGACTAAAACACATAAATATAATGCAAAAAAATTGATTACAAATAATTGTCTGTTTTCGAGCTTAATAAATAGGAATACCCCAAGAAATAGTAGACTTAAAATAAGCCTGATCACAACAGAGGCTATAAAAAAAGTTATGAATTTTTCACGATTTTTTTCAAATGCCATTATCATTAGTTGGTAATTCAAAAATGCAATAGCTAAGAAAAATACAAAAATTATCCAGATATGTTCATGCAATAAGTGGCCAAATCCGTATGTTTGCATGCAAAAAATAGTTATAGCGAAAAAAGTAAATAAAATCAAAGAATACGTTAGTTTCATTAGATAAATTTAAAAATTATACTTTCGGAAGGCTCCTAATAAACATTACTAAACCTGCAATCATAAACGTTATTGAGCAAATTATAGCTGCCCATGGTTGTTTATTATTCATATATTCATCAATTTTCATACCTATCC
>JANMZR010000438.1:0-6505 GCA_031383555.1 Cytophagaceae bacterium
TTATTTTTTTATTCAAAATACACCTCCTACTTTCGAAACATAATAACAAATAAATGCAATTTTAAATTTCTTTTTCCGACCGCAATATAGGAGAAATTTAAATCAAAAATTTTAAATCGAGAAGCTGACAAAAATTAGTTATCGATTCTACCAAGTGGCTGGAAACCACAAAAAATAGTAACATTTTTATTTTCTAAAATTGAATAGTAGAGTTTGTAAAAACTCTAGAAAAGATTGTTTTGCTTATCATCAACTAAAACCAAATTTTTCCTGATCAGGCTGAGTGAGAAATCCCGGGCGGTCGGAGTGTTTCATTACTCAGTCTGAAAGGGGGGAAGCTACAAAGTAACAAATGGCCAAAATAGATAAAACATTAATGGCTTTTGATTTTTTAAGTTTTTGAAGAATGTTTTAAAATTAAAATCGGGTGAAATTGCCCTAATACTTTAAAAAAAGAAATATGAAAAAAATCTACTTAATTTATATGTTGCTCATGTCGGGACTGGCCTTAGCACAAGAGAAAGTGATAACTGGAACCATAAGTTCTGAATCTGAGGGTATTCTGCCAGGTACGTCGGTGGCGGTGAAAGGCACAAATTTTGGAACTGTTACCAATGCTGAAGGGAAATTTTCCTTAAAAATTCCTGTAGGTTATAATACAATTACAATAAGTTCAATTGGCTACGCAACTACGGATGTAAACATTGAAAATAAATCGTCAATAATTCTGAGCTTAATTGCCGACAATAAAATATTGAATGAGGTAGTAGTTACTGCATTAGGTATCACACGGGAGAAAAAATCACTTGGTTATTCACAACAAGAGGTAAAAGGTGAAGCTTTAATTGAGTCACGATCTGCCAATGTGGCCAACTCTTTGGCGGGCAGGATTGCTGGGGTGAGAATATCGGCCAACGGCGGCCCAGGCTCTGGCTCCACTATTCAAATTCGTGGTTCATCTTCAGTTTCAGGTAATAACCAGCCCTTGGTAGTAGTGGATGGTGTTCCTATTCAACAGCAATTTGACAAACAATTTGGCGGTGGTCTATCTGAAATTAGCCCAGATAATATTAAGGAAATTTCTGTATTGAAAGGCCCAAATGCAGCAGCTCTTTATGGCTCAAGAGCAGCCAATGGGGTAATATTAGTAACTACAAAAGATGGTTCAAATGTAAAAGGACTTGGTATAGAATTTAACTCCAATTTTACTGCCGAGAGGCCCTTTGTTAAACCTAATTTCCAAAATACCTACGGTGGCGGATCTGGTTATACTACTTGGTATGCGGATGGATGGAGTGGTGCCATCGCTCCTGATGCCTATGACCAATATAAAAGCGCTTATGGATTTGTGAACCCAGGTAAAACTACTGGTACCGACGGTACTGATGAAAGCTGGGGTGCACCTATGGATGGCCGTTTGATTAGGCAGTGGTATACGGGTAAGGATGTATCTCCCCTGACACCGCAGCCCAATAACTGGGATGAATATTGGCAAACTGGTACTTCAAAAACCAATAACTTAGCATTTTCGGGCGGTAACGACAAAGGAAGCTTTCGCTTAAGTATTGGAAGGCTCGACCAAGCAGGTTTGATGGCGTTCAACAATTTTTACAGAAATAATTTTAAAATAAATTCAAATTATAAGGTTTCGAAATTTTTAACCGCTATTGTTTCTGGCGAATACTTGAAGTCCGGCGGCAACAGAACTTATCAAAACGGTGACCAGTTTATTTGGTCGCATAGGCATGTGTCGTGGGATCAATTGGCAAAGTATAACGACTACTCAAATGTGCACATTCAGAGGGCTTTACCTGGTAAATTACCTGATACAGATCCAGCTAACTGGCAACATACTTTTTTCACAAATCCTTTTTACACAAGCGAAAAATTGCCATTTACCAATGATAAAGATCGTTTGGTAGGAAATATTGCTTTGAATTTCACTTTAGCTCCAAACTTAAAGTTGATGACTCGCTCAGGTACTGACATCTGGTCGGATACTCGCACAAATATTATCAATTTTGAAAGGGTACGAAATGGTAATAAAACAGCTGGCAGATATTCTGAAGAGGTGCTTCGTAGGCAAGAAACCAATCATGACGCTCTATTGACTTATGACAAAGCCATAAACAATAATTTAGCTATTGTAGTCTCAGTAGGTGCAGCTGACAGGGTTAATTATTATAAAAGAAACTTTGCCAATGTAAACGAGCTAGTGGTTGATGGTGTTTATAACTTGGCCAACTCAAATCCTAGTCAAAACATAATTGATAGTCGCATTGAAAAATCGGAAGTGCAAAGTGCTTACGGCTCAATGCAAATCGGTTTTAGGAATGCGTTGTTTTTAGATTTGACTGCTCGCAATGACTGGTCGAGTACATTGCCTTCAGCAGATCGATCTTATTTTTATCCATCAGCTTCATTAAGTGCAGTAGTTACAGATTTACTTAATGCATCAAATTATTTTCTCTCCTATGGGAAAGTGCGTGCAAGCTGGGCACAAGTAGGCAACGATGCTGACCCTTATCAATTAGCACAAACGTTTAGAGCAGGTGGCTCATGGAATAGTTCATTACCCCAATATTTTGAAAATTTGGTGATTGCAAATTCAAATTTGAAGCCAGAAATCACAACTGGTATTGAGGTTGGTGCCGATTTAAAATTTTTCAAAAATAGAATTGGCTTAGACTTTACTTACTATAATCAAACTACTAAAAATCAGATACTTGGTGTAGAAATATCAAAAGCAAGTGCTTATGACAAGCGTATTTTGAATGCTGGAAAAATCACTAATCAAGGAATAGAAATATCGCTTTCAGGCAAAGTTTTGGAATTGGCCTCTGGCTTTAGATGGGAAACTGGATTGAATTTTTCAAGAAATAGAAACAAGGTAATTGAATTGGCTGAGGGTTTGGATACCTATACATTGCAGGAGCGCAGAGGCCTGACTTCCATCGCAAAAGTAGGCCAAGCCTATGGTACTTTATTCGGTATCGGGTTCAAACATGCACCAGATGGTCAGTTAATTTTTGCAAATGGATTGCCAATTGTGGAAACTACTCCAAAAATATTGGGTAATGTGCAGCCTGATTGGATGGGAGGCGTTTCAAATAATTTTACCTTTAAAAAGTTCAGCTTAAGCTCATTGATAGATGTAAAAATGGGAGGTGACTTTTATGACGAAGGTACCGGAACTGCCAGGTGGACAGGCCAATACGCTGAAACTGCCATTGGGCGTGAAGAAGGTGTAATAGGCAAAGGAGTAATGAATGTGGGCACTGCAGAAAGTCCAAAATATGTTCCTAACGAGGTGATAGTGGCAGGAAACCAATTTTATGGTTATAACAATCCTCGCCGCTACCACGAGGCTTCTATACATGATGGATCTTTTGTGAAATTGAGAGAATTGTCATTCGGATATAGCTTACCCAAAACTATGCTTTCGAGATTAGGAATACAATCAGCAAAAATATCATTGGTAGGAAGAAACTTGGCGATTTTGTTTAAAAACGCTCCTCACATTGACCCAGAGGTTGATCGCTTTGGAGCAAATTCACAAGGTTTTGCCTATGGTGAAATACCAAATTCGAGGAGTTTGGGTGCCAATTTGTCTTTGACGTTTTAGGCAGTAGAACCCACCTCGCCGACTTCGTCAGGCATCCCTCCAAGGAGGGGATTTGCTTAGCCGAACCAAAATCCTTCCTTGGGGAAGGTGGCATTCTGGCGAAGCCGAATGACGGAAGGGGTTTATTCTTATTAAACAAATTATTATCCAGAAAAAATTAATTATAACATCATGAAAATAAATAAAATAACTTACTATTCACTGTTCATTTTTGGTCTGCTTACTTCAAATTCTTGTACTAAAGATTTTGATGCAATGAATGTTGACCCCAATAACCCAACGGCAATTGGCCCGCAGTATTTGTTTCCTTACGCAGCTGAAAAAGTAGTAGACCGCTATTGGGGTGGTAATGTGCGTTTTGAGCGCCTCAATTTGGATGGTGCTATGCTCTGGACCCAATATTTGGCAAGAAATATCTATTCAAATGAAGGCGATAATTACGGTATTACACCTACTTTTTACAACAATACTTGAAAGTCGCTGTATAATGATGGGCTATTGAATTTCCAAAGAGTGGTGAAAGAGTCGGGGCCAACTGGTAAAACGCCAAATGCCAATTATGAAGGAGTGGCTATGGTGATGCGCTCTTGGACATTTTCACTTCTAACTGATCTTTTTGGCGCTATTCCTTACGCTGAGTCATTGAAAGGTACTGATGAAAAGCCAATATATACACCAGCTTATGATTCTATGGACAAAGTATATGCAGGAATATTGGCCGACCTTAAAGTTGCCAATGAAAAAATGACAATAACAGGGCCTGCAATTTCTGGCGATATCATCTATGGTGGGAATATTTTGAAATGGAAAAAATTTGCCAACTCTTTACGATTGCGTTTAGCCAATAGACAAGCTGCCAAAAAACCGGCAGAGTCAAAGGCTATAATGAAAGAAATTATTGGAGATCCTGCTAAATATCCAATTTTTGAAAGCAATGCCGATAACGCACTTTTGGCTAATACAATACAGCGGCCATCAAATAATGAGTGGCATGAGGTAATGGTATTTGGTAGCCGTACCGACTGGAGCATGAGTAAAACCATTGTTGATAAATTAACTACCTTGGAAGATACTCGATTAGATGTTTTTGCAACTAAAAATAAGGCAAATACTTTTGAAGGAATACCAAATGGATTACCAGATGCTATAGCCACCACTTATTTGAGTTCGGCTTCTACTTTGGGCAATTATTTTATTCAACCCAATACGCCTTCAGTGATAATGACTTATAGCGAATTGCAATTGATACTTGCTGAGGCCGCTTTTGATGGCGACATAGAGGGTGGAGCAGCCGATTATTTCAAAAAAGGTATTGATGCTTCTTTTTCTCAATATGCATTAAAAACACCTATAGAATATATTTCAAAACTTGGAGAAATAACAAAATCCAAGATAATGGAACAAAAATGGATTGCATTATTTGGCCAAGTGGTAGAAGCTTGGACTGAGTTTAGAAGAACTGGCATGCCCAATTTTTCCCCACGTGACCCAAGAGCAGTTTTTGAAAATGATGGCTTGGTGCCAACTAGATTACCTTATCCAACAACTGAATATTCGCTCAACAAAGCCAAATTAGATGAAGGTATAAAATTGAATGGACCTGATAACATGAAAACTAAACTTTGGTGGGTGGAATAGTTGGTTGATTGAAAAATTGGTAATTGGTTACTGGAAAATTGGTTGTATGAAATATAAGTAATACTTGTTTTTTACAATTTCGAAAAATAAATTATAACAAAAAAGACCACAGAGTGGTCAAGCAACAATAACCTGAGGTGTACCTCTGGGCTTAAACAAACAAAATCATGAAAAAAATAATAATCTTAAGTATCATCTTATCAACCTTTTCTTGTAAAAAAGCAGATCCTTTTGTGGATAGAATTGTATCGCCAGTTTTAATCGTTTTCGAAAATGCTGGAATACCTACAAATGGGCTAACAACAGAGCCTACTATAAACTCATCAATTACAGCCGATGCAAGTATTACTGTAAAGCTTTTTGAGTTAGATAAAAAGGGAATTTTAGACATTAAAGTTGGCATTGATAGCTTGCCAGTGAAATCACTTCCTGTGATGATTAAACTCAGAAACGGAACAAAAGTAGCTGAGGGTACAACAGATGTAACTGGCAAATTATCAATAGCAACCCCTTGGAAAGCAATGGGTTTGACTACTCCAGCTGCAGGTAATTCAGTTTCTCTAATGGTTTCAGCTACTTATAAGGATGTGCCTTTTTCGAAACTGTTTAGGCTTACAGCTACAAAATAGAGCATAAAAAAAATACAAATATTTTAAAAACAAACAAACAAAAATAAAAAACAAAACTATGGTAAACAGACGAAGTATTTTAAAATCGGGCTTAGCCACCTTAAGTGGTATGGCTTTGGCCCCTCATTTTTCACAAGGTGCTTTTGCAGGCGCAAACTTCACTATTGACAAGCAGAATCGCCTCTACTACAGCCCTTTAGCTCGTGAATATTTTTTGGAAGAAAGGCCTAATATGGCTGGAATGATGGCCAGATTAAATGCCAATGAAAATCCATACGGGCCACCAGAAAGCACAAAAAAGGCAGTTGCTGAGGCAGTTGCTGGAGGCAACAGATATTCATGGAAAGAATTGGCCACTTTAGTTGATAAACTCGCCAAAAAAGAGGGGGTTTCTAAAGATAACATCATGATGGGCCCAGGCTCATCTGACTTATTAGAAAAATTTGCAATGGTGCTTTTTATGAATGGAGGAAATTTAGTATCGGCCGATCCCACTTATATGTCACTAATAAAAGTTGCAGAGGCAATGGGTGCAAAATGGAAGGCAATTCCTTGTAAATCAGACTGGAGTCATGACCTTAAAGCTATGGAAGCTGCCATTGATTCAGAGACT
>JANMZR010000085.1:0-12108 GCA_031383555.1 Cytophagaceae bacterium
CTTTAAAAAAAATAAACAACAAAGAAGTGCGCCCCTAATTTTTTTCAGCCCGGAGCCGATAGCAATCGGCTCTGGCTCAAAAGACAAATCAAGATTGGGCTTATACTTTTTTTCGCAATCACCCATCAAATCAGATGCCGAGCCGATAGCTATCGGCTCAGGACAATAATTAACAAAATGTCAAATTTCCATCTGGCCCCGAGTTCGCCTTACACAAATCGGAGAAGTGAGGGCCGATCCTTCGATGCCTCAGGACTATAGGCTCGAGTCAGAAAAAAAATTTTACTTTAAGTACAACTCTTTTAGTTTAGTTACAACAAAGTCTACAGCAGGTTTTGCTTCTTTACTAACTGCACAAAAATATCCACCCAGGTGACCCATTGCTGGTTGTACATATAAAGAGGAGTTTATTCCTGCTTTCAGTAACTTAGTATTAAACTCTTCGCCATCATTTCTTATTTTGTCTTTTTCTCCAACTACAATGATAGCGGGTGGAGTTTTGGAAAAATCTTTTGCTAAAAGGGGAGAAATTCTTATGTCATCTGTATGATCACTTTCATGCAGATACCAGTCAATAAAATAGGGATAGGTGGAATAAGAAACGCTGCCTTTTGATAAGTTCAATGCAGGATTTATGAGTACCTGTGCTAAAATGGGAACGGGTTTTTTCTCCGCGGCATTCACCAGGCAAATGGAGGCGGCTAATTGTCCGCCGGCGCTATCGCCAACTATAATCAATTTGCCATTTCCTTTTATTTTTTTCATATTAGCGTTTATCCATTTTAAAACAAGGTAACTATCGTCAAATGGTATGGGAAATTTATATTCAGGTGCCCTCCGGTAATTCACGGCTACTACTATTGCCTGTAATTGATTGGCAAGGTACCGGCAGGCATTGTCATGAGTATCTAAGTCGCCGGCCACCCAGCCCGCACCATGTACAAGATAAATCACGGGCAATATTTTCTTTGCGACTGGTTGGTATATTCTGATTGCTATTGAATCTCTTCCACTTACTACAACGTCATTTTTTACATCAGCAACCGGTTCTGGTGTTACGTTTAAATCAGTTATACTTTTGGCTATAGCAATTCGTATATCTCCCGGTGTTGCCTGTCCATGGATCAGCATGCATAGAATAAGTGAGAAGACGGTAAGCGGAAATTTTATCATATTGTTTGATTTTGATAAATATTGTTAGACACTAACGGGAAGGTACAGCCGATGTTATGGAATTTTATATTCGTCGCCGGAACCACTGCCAGATTTTTTGATTCATTTTTCTGCCCGGAGTCTGGCTTTAAAGCTAAATAAAAAACGGGAGTTTCCTTTCTAATGCCTTTACCTGTTCAAACGTAATACCGACTTCGGGCATTAGTGAGCGAAAAATCAATTTCGTATTGCCCCGGGTCCGCTATTCACATGGCTTAGAAGGGAGAGCCGATCCTTCGATACCTCAGGACTATCGGCTCCGGTCAGAGAAAAAAAGCGGATGAATTTGTACAAGAGCCGAAGATGGTACAATACATTGTATAAACTACAACCCAGTTTGTTTGCTCATTGGAGTGTTTGTCTTGCTTACTAATTGCCAGCATCATCTTGAAGAGCTCCCGAAAAAATCGGGACAGGCTGTATGAATCGAGAGGTTCAAGTACGGTTCTGTGAGGAGCAGGGGGTGTGAATCCCCTTGCTTACTCAACCGTGTAATTGTAAATTATCAGCTTTAAAATACTACTATTAAACAAACTCCTGATTAAATAAAAAAAAGGCGTTTTAAAATGACTACGGGCTAAATGGGTTGTTTTATAAGTGGCAATCGTTTTCCATAGGTTAACTGCCGCCATAACCATTCCAAAGGACCGTAATTAAAGTAACGCATCCACCACCTGCTATATAATACCTGAATTAAAAAAAAGCACACGGCTACAGGCATAAAATAAGTCTGACCTATATTTGAACCTAAGCCAGCGCCAATACCATAATAAAAAGCAATTCCAAAAATTGTTTGGGCTATATAGTTAGTTAGAGCCATGCGTCCAACTGGTTGCAACCATTCAAGCCAGTACACTTTTTTGCTGTACAACAAAGCTATGGTTGCTGCATAGCCTATGCTTAAAGGAGCTACATTCAATGTATAAGAAATAGTGTCCCACAATCCAGCAAGGGCAGGCAATGCCTTTCCATCAGCATAAAAATATGCATGAGCTATTCCTGCCGGAATTCCTATACCCAGGCACCATAGCTGTATTTTTCTAAGCAATAGCCTGTTCTCATTTATGTGTTCATAGAATTTTATTCGCCCGATACACAACCCCAATAAAAACATAGCCAGCACTTTCGGCACCCTGTTGCTGTCCAGCCTTAATTGCCAACTCCACCAAAAGCCGGAATGGTTCCAGGCTAAGAGGTCTTTATAGCTATTATGGATAATTAACCAGGTAGAAATATTGTCTTCTGTCACACCATTTTTTTTATCAATACCTGTAGCAACGGTATAGAACGGGTGGCTTATATTCCATTTTCCATCGGAAATAATTTTCAGTATATCTAACAATAAGGGAAACAAAAGAAGAAAGATTGCTAAGGTAATGAGTGTTTTATTGCTACAGTTTCTAAAAAGGGGCAGTAGTGTACCAACAATAGCATAAAAAAAAAGAATATCACCGTCCCATAACAAGAAGCTGTGTGCAAGTCCGAAAAGCATCAAGAAAAAAAGTCGCCGGTAAAAAAAATACAAACCCTTTTTTGTACCACTATTTTTCTGGAAAAAGATGATGGAAAAGCCTATTCCAAAAAGCAAAGAAAATAGTGAATAGAACTTACCGTCAATAAAAGCAAAATGAAAATAATTAAGCCAGCGGTCTGCATCTGCAGTTGGAAACAATGCTAACTGCTCCGGCTTTTGGAAAATGAACAAGGAGAAAACACCGGCGTTTGCCAGACAAATGCCTAAAAGTGCGAAACCACGCAGAATATCTAAAATGTCCGCTCGTTGGTTTGTATGAATGGGCAAAGTATTTGTGGACATATTTTTTACAGTTTGGTTAAATAAATATCTACGGAAATATTAGTGCATAATGCATAGCGGTTTCGGGCTTGGCGAAGGCTGGGATTAGAAGTGCGAAAGTTCAAATTTAGCACAATGTTTATAAAAGTACAAATGCTCAATTTACCACTAAAGCCACGCTTTAGGCAAGCCAATATTGGAAGTAGTTTTTTGTTAGAAATCAGTTATTTCATATCACTAAAAGATAGCATCACTGCGGTTGAATCCTTATATCCTCTCCAATAAGTTATTTTATTATTCTCAATCGTAATAATCGAATAAAAACGATTGTCATATTGTTAACTTGAATTTGCTATTTTGACATAAACTTGATTTTCTATCATAATGATATTGGGTTCTGATTTGTAAAATCGTAAGCCAATTAATTCTTTGTTGATAGAAATTTCATTAATCAATATTCTACCTGAAATATTGAAGCAGAACAATACATATACCTAAAATAATTTCAAATAACATTATATTGTCGAAGTATTTTCCTGCTGAACCAACTTTTATTTTGGAGTATAATCTACCTAAGCCAGAAAAACCAACAACAATGCCTATGAAATAAATTAAATGGTTTATTTGATGGAAGAAAAATACAACCCATATCATTAAAAAACCAAGGCCAAAATAAATTCCACTTAAAAACCTAAATAGATTATCTAAAATAGGTGGAATTGGAGTCGTGTCGGGTAAAAAGGAGCCAGCTCCTTTAAGTAATAGATTCATACCGCCTAATAAACTTATTAGCGAAACAATACCTAATAAAATCTGCAATGTTAAGTCCATATTTAATTGTTTTATTAATTTATATCATAATTTATATCATAATTTTTGTCTCTCCCTATCACAATAGATAAGTGTCGCAATTTTTTCTCCCGTCTTGCAGTTGAAAATTCTTTGGCCTTATCCTGACAGAACAATTGAAAAATCTTGGTTTAGTGCGTATCCAATATTTTCAAGTCCGTCAATTGCAAAAGCTTTTTTATGTGTCCACATGCGGTATTTCTAAAATTCTGACTAACGGTTTGGTGTTAAAATTAGGCTATTTTTTATTTAGGCACAAAAAATACCTTACCCATAATATTGAGAATTAATAAAATACCATTTTTATAAATTAATCGAATCAGGAGCATTCTTTTGGAATAATAATTATTGTGAACGGGGTAGCTTAAAGCTCCACCAATTTTCTTTTGACAATGCTCCCAACGTCAGGATTCTGATCGGGCTATCATTACTGATTGCACCAATTGATAAAACGAGCTTTCATTCGATTAATATTTTTATGCTTTTGATATCTCTACCGTTAGCAAATTTTCTTTTTTTAGCCCCAAAATACTGGATTCTGACTAACGTTCGAGGCTTGTCACAGGGCTGGAATTGTTACTGTGTCCGCCCGGCAACTGAAGCCGATTGAAAAACTGATGTTGAAGTTAACAAGAAAAAGCCAAATAGAATTCGGTCAAGCCTGATATTATATGATAGTAGTACAACAGCCGATTTTTATTCCGTCCGCCAGCCTGGAGGCAAACCTTTTGTTATGTGCCGCACTTCTTTGTGGACTTAATGAAAAGCAATTGTAATTTAATGACAAATAATTGAAGCATGTCTTGCTATTTGTTGCCACTTACCATTTTTCTTCATCCAAATATTTGTAAATCGTCTTTTATAAGCTTGACCGGCTTTGGCGCCAGGTATATCATTTCTTGAGACAAAAATTTCAGATCCCATCGTAATAACAATGTTTTTTTGAAATTGAATTCTTTCAATATTTCTTTCAAAAGAAGTATAGTTGATCATTCCTGCTTTTTGAGTTAGCAAAACAGAATCCCGGTTTCCAGAAATATCATTTCTTGGATTGTTTACTAAAAACTCAGGAGCCCAAACTTGTTTGAGTGTATTGGTGTCAGCATTTAAAATTGCTGTCACTACAATTTTCTCCAGTCTTCGTATATCGGCATCAGTTTTAGAGTTGTCTTGTGCATTTGCTACAAGACCTGCAAAAATAAATGCGAATAGGAAAATATACTTTGTCATACTTTATTGTTTTTAGTTACCTATATAGAATTATAAGATGAAGTAATTTGTCGTCCTGCCCAGCTGTTTTGGTCATCGTCGCAGAAATTGTCAAAGTAGTTTATTATGACGTCCCACGCCTGACTTTGGAGAAAGTTCTTACGATTCAAAAGCTGAATTAAAAATCAAAGTACAAAGAACTCTTTATTGTCGCCACCAAGTTTAATAAAACGCTGAGTAATATGGCATATAAAGTTTTGCGGCCTTGCATAGTGTCGGCTTTTCAGCACAAAACTTAAAACGAAGCCCACAATTCAAATTTAGCAATAATCTTCTTACGAAGCACCATACCCGCCATTACGCAAAACCGCTTTTAGCATTAGTTATTTTATTTCTCAATAATGTAATAAGTCCAAGCATAGGTCCGATCGCAAGTAACATATAAATATATTGAGCATTTATTTTGTCTGAAAGCAAATTAATGAATTGAATACTAATAATGGTGATGGAGAACCCAATGCAGTTTACAATTGTAAGTGAAGTTCCCCGTGATTCCTCCGGTGCGTTTTGCGCAACTAAAGTTGAAAACAAAGGAGAGTCAGCTATTACTGAAAGTCCCCAAATGAATAGAAAGACAATGAATTGAACGGAAGAAGAAGAAAATAAAAAAAGTGGAGAAATAATACAGCATAAGCATGATATAAATAACGATATTGAGGCTATTTTTTTTGCACCAAAATATTGCGAAAGTAATCCGCTAAAAACACAAGCCAAAGAACCAGAAGCAATTATAATAAACGATAACAAGGAAACATTAAGATGTGTTGACGGAAAATGATTATTATATGATGACAGCATAATTGGAACGAAAGCCCAAAAGGTATAGAGTTCCCACATATGTCCGAAGTAGCCAAATGAAACTGAACGGAAATTCTTATTCTTGAATCCTATCATAAATTCTGTGAGTTTTATTTTTTGTCCAGATTTCCGATAGGGTCCATCAGGCACAAATAACAGGATTGTTAGTCCGCCTATAACAGACAAAATTGTAGTAGCATAAATAATATATTTCCAAGGAAAGCCTATGATAACGTTTTTCAATAAGTGAGGGAACGCTGTCCCCAAAACCAAGGCTCCAACTAAAAAACCTAACGATTTCCCTAAACCTTTATGATAATAATCGGAAGCTATTTTCATACCAACAGGATAGATCCCAGCAAGAAAAAATCCAGTAAAAAATCTAAATAGAAGTATTTCGGCTGAGTCAATATTATTAAAGCTTATTCCAAGATTAAAAAGTCCTGCAAGAATAGAGCTAGAGAAAAATACAATTGATGGTGAAAAACGGTCTGAAATAGTGAAAACTGCGAATACTAGAGTTCCTGAAATAAATCCAAATTGAATAGCACTTGTAAGATGAGCTAAAAAATGGTGGTCAAGATTTAGGTCCCTTGTTATGTCTGATACTATAGAATTTCCGGCAAACCAAAGTGAAGTGCAAAAAAATTGAGAAAAGACTATGATTGGTAAAATTAATCTCATAAAATGAATGTCTTTAGTAACCATCTCTAGCGGTTTCAGTGTTGGTTTAGTACTATAGGGGAATTTCCAGCCTAGAACCAATAGCTTTAGTTATATCAAAAAACTTAAAGTCCGACTGGGTTTATAGTGCTATCAAAACTCTTTTGCTAATTTCAAATATTCAATACTCTCAGCATATTTGTATACCGGTAAAAGTTCTATCAATTCTTTTACTTTTTCTTCTTCAATATTTTTAAACACCAATACGGATCCATGTTTACCTTGTCGTATGAAATATTAAATTATCTTGTCTTTATATTATGACTAAATTTATCATTTCTCACTGAAAATCAAGTTGTTATGATTTCAAGGTCTTCGCTATTGAGCCCAAATTTAGCAATTTGTTTTTGAATTCTTTTAACCCTTCCCAATTTTCGTTTTTCATCTAAGAAAAGATATTGGGTTGGTGGTTGGTAAGGCACCTTTTTAACTATCATGTTCCAGATGATGATAGTAAGCTTTCGGGCGGTCGCAATTACGGCCACGGTACGTCCTTTTCGGTATGATATTCTGGTAAAGAAGTTGGAAAGATGGCTGTCTTTGAGGTTGCCGATGGCATTTGCTGCATTTCTTAGTGCTATTTTCAGGCTATTGCTGCCTTTGGGTACTCCTCTTTCGCCTCATTGCACTAAAAGCATAGGCAATATTTTCCAATCCTTATAATTTAGAGGTTATTCAAAAGCTAGCATGTTATTGTATATCAAATTGTTATATTTATTTGGTGGGTCTCGCCCTGCATGCCAGTTGCCAATTATTTTACATGGTGTTTTGTTTGACACTGTGGGAAGTGCCTTTATACAAAACTGCTTTTTCTATTTCATGTCAAAAACAACATCATTCAGTTCGACTCCCAAAAGTTGTTTGCTAATTTCATTCAATTGGTTTTGGTTTCCAATGAAATGAAAGGTGCGTTGGGTATGTTTTATCGATTGATTTCTTTTTAAAGCAACCGCTGGCGATGAGCTTTCTAATTCATAAAATTGCCCTAGCTGTGTTCCTTCATCATTTTTCCCATCATTATAGGCATTCAAGGCATCGCCTTTGTAAGGGAATTTCTGTATTTCCCACATCGAATTTACATATTCTTTTTCTCCATTATAATCAAATTGAAGTATTGTTAAAACTTTGTTTTTAGCATCATAACTTCCGGCAATTGGTTTCAATGCCTCTGGCGGCACACCTATTTTCCCTCTAGAATTAGCATCTGCTTTAAATAGAAGAACACTATCCAGTTTTTTAAATCTATCAGCCTGTATCTTGCCAAAATAAGCGTCATTTATTTTGCTTCCCATTCCGTTTTTAAATGGAATTATGATGGTATTATTAGGCGAGGCATTCATCATTCCTAATAACCAAATAGATAAAACTCCTTTTGATTTTTCCCAGTCATTGACCCCAATGTTTTTTACGTCATTTATGGTTTGATAGCCCACCCATTTCACATGCCCAAATTGTATCTTTAATTTGCTTTCGGCTTCCAATTTATTCAATAAACCAATTTCTCTATTAACTAAAACATTAAACTTTGTGCCTGAAAAGTTCTCGATTTCAAACTCCTTTTTAAAACTAGCTTTTAAGTTGTTTTTTTCCACTAAATCAAAGGAAACTGTATCAACTACCAAAGGGGTTTGCCAATGTTTCATGTCAAATTTATCGCCTTTTTTAAAAAAAATAGAAAATTGCCCCCCTTCTGGCCCAAGCCAAAAACGCTCTTCTCCTCCGTAGGCGTTCATATGATCATTGAATTTGCCAGATGCAATATGTTCATGATTGATCCATCCAAAACTCAGGCCATCGTTTCCTTGAGCTGTGCTGGTCATTACACGTGCTTGATATTGAGGGGATAAAATAATTTGGGAGTCCTCATTTTTTAATACAACAAGGTCTTTTTGGTATTTTTTTAAGAATTCTAAATCAAAACCAAAAGTCCCTTTCAAATATTTATTTTCAGATGATGAATTAGTATTTTTATTGGAAGTATTGCAGCCCAATAAAAAAGAAAAAATAATGGCAATTTTCAGATTTTTCATTTCAATTTAGATTTAAGGTTTGACCTTCTTTCAATGTATGTCCTACAGGAAAAGTTTTGTTAAAGCTTCCAATTTTTATGTTTTCTAAAGGTAATTCCCCTTTTAACGTTGTTAGTTTTCTTGTGAAAGTTGAACCCTCTTTTTTTATCTCAATTTGCCCATATGCATAGCCATTTGACCAAAAGTAGGTGCCTATTTGATTTTTGAAAGACATAGATTTACTAATTCCTGAATATTGAAAACCTGTGATAGCCAGCGTTGCTCCCCAGCTCGTCATTGCACGAGCGTAGTGATGGCCACATTCTGCCTCATCAAATGGGCTTCGCTTTAAACCATCATAGCGGTCTCTTATATTTTTGATACACAAAAGGCCATTTTCATTTTGACCCTCATAGAGCATCCCGATGGCAGCTGTATATTCAAAACCTGTCATCACCTCTGAATAATAGGGAAAAGGAATTTTTGGTCTTCCTCCACGAGGATAACTCGCCATCAAAAGAGCAGATTCGTCGCCCAAGGCATAAGACCTCATGTTGTTAAAATGATTGAGCATAGTGGGACGATAATTGTATTTCAAAATACTTTTTAATGTTTTTTGCACATTTTCAGGCTTTACTAAATACCCTAAACCATACACATGTGCCGTATATTGCCCAATCAATTGATCAACCAAACATCCTTTGCCTAATTGATAAGGCGGATCGCTGACATAGGCTCTACCACTGGCCACCGTTTTCATCAAAATATCTTCTTTTTTCTCAGCGGTTTGAATTATTTGCTCATAATATTCGCCATTAAACAGCGTTTCGTCCGTAAACTTTCTGCCTTTTTCAAAAAGAGTTCTACAGTCAGCTGCAAAAATATGCTCTCCCATTGCTTTAGCCATTTCTTCCATGGCTCGCAAAGCTCCTAAGTACCAAATCTGCATCTGTGGATTTGGTCCATAGTATTCCACATCCATGGTATTGTGCTGAACACCTTCCATCACACCGTCTTTATTGCCGTCCCAACCTCCTTTAAGCCAAGTAAATTCCATGCTTCTTTTAACAGCTGGATACAATTGTTTTAGCAATTCGTTGCTTCCTGACAATTGCCATTCTCGGTACATTCGCATAATGGTGCCCATTTGTCCGTCTGCTGCAGCTGAATTGTAACTTTTCGCATTGGTCTCTAAGGGTAATTTTACTCTGAAACTCATTAAGCCAATATCGTCTGTGGCAAGACCAAACTCCGTTTTTCGCATAGTTTGAGCCAAGTTCCCAAACAGAAAACCGGTGGCCTGCTCATAATTCCATACATGCGTACAAGAGCCTTCGCAGGAACCATAATTGTCCATACAGCCTTCCCAGCCCATCATTGTGCCATCTTTTATTCTAAAAACAGTTTGAGAACGTAAGGTACTCAGGTTAAACAATGCAGCCTCTTTGACGACTTTAGGTAAATCGCTTTTCACGAATGACTTTACAAATTCTAAAGTACTCTTTTCTAATGCTGGCAATTTCTCCACCACCTTTTCGGCTACGTCCCAAGCATCCTTATATTGAGTGGTATAATAATTTCCGACGTTTTCTGATGACCAAGCAAACCGATTTGGAAAATGCCAGGTAATATAGAAAGTAACAATTCGACTCTGATGTGCTGGAATTTCCAATTTTACCGCCAAAGACGCCTGCGGGTCATTGTCTACTAATTTTTCCTTGTCAGTCAGTTCGCCTTCGGAACTAAAATCATCCCAGAAATCTAATAATGCGTTTTCCCAATCATTCGACCTTGAAGAGCGTCGGTAAGTAACTCCGCTTTGAGCGGGAGTGGTTAATGCTATGGTACCCCATTGCTCTGAAGTGTTTTTTACACTATCGGAATACATATAAATCCCCTGGATTTTGGAAGATTTTTTAAATGCATTCTGGTTATCATTAGCACCAATAGGTATCAAGTCTCCTTTCCAATCCATTCGGGTTTTTGATCCGTCATTTCCAATAAAATTTCTCATTAATCCACAAACCGAAGCAGTAACAGCAGTATTTGAAAGATTTTTTACTTCGTATTTTAAAATGGCCATTGGAATTCCACTTGCATTTTCATCGGTCGGCACAAAAGGATTGAAGGCTTTTAGGGTTACTTGAACAGGTAACGAAGGATCAGATAAATTTACCTGACCAAAGGGATAGGAGGCTTCAAAACTTGCAAATTTAAATCTAGGAATACCATGATTGTCCACAGGCCTACCTTCTTTGTCTTCATAATCCATTACATCTAATGGTCCCATCAATCCTTTTGTATGTGTTTTACCATTAGCCTCTTTTATGAAAATGGAAAAAAAAGGAACTCCATTTCCAGTTTGTCCACCACTAAACCCTTTGGCGGGCCGGTTCATTATTTCCCAATCTTTGAGCTCGCCTTTGCCAGAAAGTGAAACAGTTCCAGTGCCAATGCCACCCAAAGGCAATGCTATTCTATACAAATGATTTTGGTCGTAATGTTTTAAAACAGGGAAGTTTTGGGCTTTCGCCATGAAGGATATGGAGAGACTGAGCAGGATTAATAAATTTGTATTTTTCATAATGAGCATAATTATATTAAGGCAACCAATATTAGTTGTCCAACTGAAACATCGGGCGAAACCGTATAATGTTGTGTGCAGGCTTATTACACTGTTAAACTTGTTAATGTTATTTTGTTTATTTAACTTCTTCGGAGTATTTGCCCACAATTACTTTGGCATAGCAAATTCTAATTGGTTTCCATACATTCTTTATTCTCTGAAATGTCCATGTTTCAATGTATTTTTCTTCAACTTTTTTATTTTCTGGCAGAGCGAATGTTACTTCATTTGTTAACCCAAGAATTGCCAAATTATTATCGGAAATGAATTCATAATTTGATAATAGCCTTGTCCTCGGATACCAATCCTTTGTTTTATTAATTATTTTATTCATCTCAACTGTATTGGTTGCAACACCGTTGTAATGAATTATTTTGGTTGCTGGAGTTAACAAACTGTCTATTTTATGTAAATCTCTGTCGTCAAACGCTTTAAAGAAATCACCAACAATTGTTACTGTACTTATAGAGTCTAAACTTTTTGATTGTTGCTGTTCATTCACTTGATTTGTGGCAACATTTTGTTTCTGTGAAGAGTTTGAGCAACCAACAATCACTAGGGTCGAAAAGAGAAGTATATATTTCATTTTATGTTTTGAATTGTTATTATGTCTCCAAAAAGCTTGCAGGCAACGGTTTCGGGTTTGGCGAAGGTGGCGTTTTCACCACAAATATTGATGCGGAGAACTGAACTTTGATTAACCACAAATGTGTCTGCGGAGCACTGAACCGCCACTTTTGCCAAACCCGTGTTCAAGCAACACTTACAGTGAAGGTTCCTTAAAATTCGCCATATTTGCTACTCACAAAAATACATATTAATATGAC
>JANMZR010000095.1:0-15194 GCA_031383555.1 Cytophagaceae bacterium
TCCTATACATGAAAATGCAGCTATATAGATGGACATTATTTACATAACAATTTGTGGAATTTTCGCTTATTTATTGGGCTCAATTCCTACAGCAGTTTGGTATGGTACAGGCTTTCATAATATTGATATCAGGGAGTTTGGAAGCAAAAATGCAGGTGCCACAAATACGTTTAGAGTTTTGGGAAAAAAAGCTGGCACAATTGTTCTTTTAATTGATGTGTTGAAAGGTTGGGTGGCCACATCTTTAGCACTTGGTTTATATTATTTGCATATTATTTCGGCAAATGCAATGGAAGACTGGAAACTTGCCTTTGGTGTTCTGGCAGTAATTGGCCATTTATTTCCAATATTCAGTGGGTTCAGAGGTGGCAAAGGTGTTGCTACCTTATGCGGTATGTTATTGAGCATCAACTATATAGCTGCATTTTCATGTATAGGAGTTTTCCTTTCTGTTTTTATCATATTTCATTTTGTTTCCCTCAGTTCTATAATGGCTGCTTTAACATTTCCTGTACTAATGATCATGCAGGTATTTGGTAAAGAAAAAATACTTACCACCATTTTTGCCGTTCTCATTTTTATTTTAGTATTATATATGCATCGCAAGAATATTAAACGAATATTAAATGGTGAAGAGGGCAAAATGTATCTGAATAGCAATAGGAGGTCTTGATAGTCTTCTTTGAAATAATTAAAATCTTTTCGAATAATTCAATTGTATTTTCTTAGTTTTAGATTGATTAATCAATTTTACAACATTAAATTTAATATTAGCACTATGCCAATCAATAATTATATTTCAGAAAATAAAGATAGATTTCTTTCTGAATTACTTGCATTTTTGCGTATTCCATCCATATCGGCTAATCCAGCTTATAAGGCAGACATGCTAAAAACTGCTGAATTTGTGGCTGAAAGTTTAAAACTCGCTGGTGCAGAGAATGTTGAAATATGTGAAACTGCTGGTAATCCAATTGTTTATGCCGAAAAAATAATTGACGAAAGTAAACCTACTATTTTGGTTTATGGGCATTACGACGTTCAACCCGCCGACCCTTTAGAGCTTTGGAATTCACCACCTTTTGAGCCTATAATTAAAGACGAAAAAATATATGCTCGTGGCTCTTGTGACGATAAAGGCCAAGTTTTTATGCATATTAAGGCTTTGGAAGCCATGTTGGCAACCAATACTCTAGCTTGCAATATTAAATTTATGATTGAAGGGGAGGAGGAAATTGGCTCAAATAATTTGGAGTTTTTTGTAAAGAATAATAAAACTAAATTAAAGGCTGACGTAATTGTAATATCTGATACGGCCATGATTGCCAATAATATTCCATCAATTGACACAGGATTAAGAGGATTAAGTTATTTGGAAGTGGAGGTTATTGGCGCTAATCGTGATTTGCATTCGGGCGTTTATGGTGGGGCGGTGGCCAATCCAATAAATACTTTAGCAAAAATGATTGCTAGCCTTCATAATGAGAATGGCCAAATAACAATCCCAAATTTTTATGATGATGTAGCTTTAGTACCTGAATCTGAGCGTGCTATGTTGGCTCAAGCGCCGTTTAATTTAGAAAATTATAAAAAAGATTTGGAAATAAATGAGGTGTTTGGTGAAAAAGGTTATTCTACAACTGAGAGAGCTTCAATTCGTCCGACTTTAGATTGCAATGGAATTTGGGGTGGCTATATAGGCGAAGGTGCTAAAACCGTACTTCCTTCAAAGGCATCCGCCAAAATATCAATGCGATTAGTACCAAACCAATCGTCAGAAAAAATTACTGCGTTATTTACCAACCATTTTTTAAATATTGCGCCTCCTTCTGTGAAAGTTAAAGTAACCCCACATCATGGCGGTGAACCTGCCGTAACTCCCATTGATTCAGTGGCTTACAAAGCTGCTGAAAAAGCCATGGAAGTCTCATTTGGAAAAAAACCAGTGCCCACTCGGGGGGGAGGAAGTATTCCAATTGTTGCACTTTTTGAAAAGGAATTGGGGTTAAAAACGGTGCTAATGGGATTCGGCCTCGATTCGGATGCCATTCATTCGCCAAACGAACATTATGGTCTTTTCAATTTTTATAAAGGTATTGAAACGATTCCCCTTTTTGTTAAATACTTTGCTGAAGGGTAATATTCAAGAAGAATATAGTGAAGGATAAAGAGAATATATTTATTTGGCAGATTTGAAAAGTCAAAAACCTCTATATTTTTCTCACCATTACTAAAGAATGAAAAAAACAATCCTTTTTTTGCTTTTTGCTTTGTTTTCATTTCAAATAGATGCCCAATTTTCCCAGGCAGATCGTGATAGTCTAAATAAACTAACGCAAATTGATTATAAGGATATGATGCAAAAACTAGGCATTCAAAAAATCCGTCAAGGAGCTAATGGTAGCGACCCAAAAGCCACAAATGCAGCCAATTACGATGAATCAAAAGCAAATGCATTTCCTATTTTACCCAATCCTTTGGTATTTAATAATAGAAAAAAAGTAAAAAAGGCAAAGCAATGGAAAGTCAGAAAGGCCGAAATAATTGAAGACTTTGATAGAGAAATTTACGGACGAATGCCTGCAAATACACCAAAAGTTGACTGGCAAATTATTAAATCTACTGACACTACAATTGCTGATATTCCAGTAATTATCAATAAATTAATTGGGAAAGTTGATAATTCTATTTACCCAAAAGTGAATGTAAATATTCAATTAACTATAACCAAGGCTAAAGTTAATTTAAAAAAATCACCAGTAATTATGGAGTTTAGCTTTGGCTCATTTCGTAGGCCGGGTGATACAACTAAAGCGCCAATTCCAACACCAAGTTGGCAAATAGAAACATTAAAAAGAGGTTGGTCGTTGGCCATTTTAGTGCCTACAAGTATCCAGGCCGACAATGGTGCAGGCCTTACCCAAGGTATAATCGGTCTCATGAATAAAGGCGAAAGACGCCAACCCGACCAATGGGGAAGTCTTCGTGCTTGGGCTTGGGGTGCAAGCAAGGCATTAGATTATTTTGAAACTTTGCCTGAGCTTGATGCATCAAAAGTGGCAATTGAAGGCCATTCCCGATACGGAAAAGCCGCTTTAGTAACGCAAGCATATGACGAACGCTTTGCAATTGGGTTTATAAGTTCATCAGGTGAAGGAGGCGCCAAATTACACCGGAGAAATGCTGGTGAATTAGTTGAAAATGTGGCGGCAAGTAACGAATATCATTGGATGGCGGGCAATTTCATTAAATATGCTGGCCCGCTTAATTGGGGTGACTTACCTGTTGACTCTCACGAATTGATAGCATTATGTGCTCCAAGGCCTGTTTTTATAAGTGCTGGCAATGTGGGCGATGCTTGGGTAGATGTAAAAGGTACATTTATGGCGGCA
Source organism: Cytophagaceae bacterium (assembly GCA_031383555.1). Classification (GTDB taxonomy): domain Bacteria; phylum Bacteroidota; class Bacteroidia; order Cytophagales; family Spirosomataceae; genus JANMZR01. The sequence continues at coordinate 3,393 of JANMZR010000095.1, forward strand.
GTAGCGGCTGGGCCAGTTTATAAATTATTAGGAAAAAAAGATTTAGGAACTAGAGAGTTACCCAAAATTGAACAAGGTCTTATGGCTGGGGAAATATCCTTTCGGCAACACAATTCAGGCCATACGCCAGCACCCAATTGGCCAATATTTCTAGAATATGCTGCTCGATATTTCAAATAAATTGATTTAGGAATACTAAATTTTTGAAGAAATTTAGCTTTGTAGATATTTATTTGGTATATTCTTTGGAAAATAATCAATTCGATTCAGTTCCTTTTGCAATATTCTCACAACAGTATAAATATCATATTCAGTTCTTTGGAATTGTCGTAAAAGCCCCATCATTGTGTAAGAAGTAAGATTAACAGCTGGAATATAGGTTTCCCATTCATAGCCTTTACCCCAAATAAGACCCTTAATTTCAATGTTCAAATCAGCCTTTTGGGCCATGAGAAATTTCAACATATCAATACAATAGTTGGCTCGTTGATTTACAGTATGAAATATCGGGGTTTGTCCACCAAATTCATTTTCATCAAATCCAGCCTTTGCATTTACGTCCAGACCGAATTTAACCAATATTTTAGCGCAATTTATATGGTTGTATTCAGCACAAATATGTAGTAAACTCGCCTCAAATAGTGGTGTAAAAGTACATTCAAAAGTATATTTTTTTAAAATCAGCTTCCCATCATTTTTTAAGAGCTCGTCAAGAGTAATAGCATCATCTAAAAGTACAGATAACAATACCTTATCGTCAAATTCAAGACCATATTCTACAAACAATTTTATACAATCTTTAAATAATGGCCCTCTAAAATACATATTTACCATTGTTAAAAATAACGGCTCATTTTTAAAAGAATCATTTGGGCTGATACCACTTTCAAAACAATTACGTATGCCCTCCAAATCATGGCATTCGATATCCCCAACTATTTTATCTAAAAGCGACATAATATTATTTTTCAAGTTGGCCTTTCAGATTTATTGAATTTATGTTCATATCTTTTTGCAACATTTTCTTTATGAAAGGAATCATCAGGCTCATTGGAAATGGAGTTTCTGAGTAAAAGACAGTAGTTACTTTGGTTTCATTTTCAGATAAACTTTCTATTGAATTTTTTGCCAAACTTATGCCTTCGAAAGGCTTTTTAAACCTTATTTCAACATCCATTTGTTTGTTTGGCGTTAATTTAGTGATTTCCTGCTCACCAATTCCAACATTTTTATCAAAACTTTCCCAGGCTGAAATAAAACCAACTTCGCCTTCAATGCCAGTATAAGTAAGTTTTACATTGGGATCTGACATTACCCATTTACTCCATTTTTCTTGATTTCTAAGGTTTTTTACATAATTATATACTTCTGTTTGGGGTTTATTAATTATTATTTCAGAGGAAATTGAATATTTTTTTTCAGCAAAGTAAGCATAAATCAATGCAATTATGATAATTGCTAAAACAACGAAAAGTATAATTTGTATCATTTTTTTTGAATTTGAGTTTAGAAATAATCTACCAAAATAACAAATATCTTTGAAATAATATTAGTCTGTTATAATAAAAATATTAAGGTTAATTAGGTCGGGGAGGACACCGACCTCTGGAGTTTTAGGGAAAATAAAAGCAAATATTCTTATCTGAAAGTCTAAATAAAAAACAAATTTCATAACTTTAATATTAAATATAATTTCAAAAATTTAGAAAAGTAAAATTCATCAATGAATAAAAATGTATTTATACTGGCTGGTTCCCGAACTCCAATTGGGAGTTATGGGGGGGCAATTTCTGGCATTTCTGCTACTGATTTAGGTGCCATTGCAATTGAAGATGCTATAAAGAAAGCAAATATTTCGAAGGAACATATTGCAACAATTGTAATGGGTAATGTGCTATCGGCCAATTTGGGGCAAGCACCTGCACGTCAGGCTTCTATGGCCGCTGGCTTGCCTGAAAGTGTATGTGCAACAACTGTAAATAAGGTTTGTGCATCTGGTATGAAAGCAACAAGTATGGTGTTTAATGATATAATTCTTGGCAATATTTCAGTGGGAATTGCAGGGGGAATGGAAAGTATGTCGAAAGTGCCTCATTATTTGCCAAACGCTCGTTTTGGAATTGGTTATGGCAACTCTCAAATAATAGACGGGTTGGCAAAAGACGGGTTGGTAGATGTATATAATCAAACCTCAATGGGTATTTCAGGCGATAAAACAGCTGAAAAATATAATATTAGCAGGGAGGAACAAGATAATTATTCAGAGCAATCGTTTAGAAAAAGTGCTGAAGCGTGGGCAAATGGAAATTTTGCAAAAGAAACCATAGCTGTAAAAGTACCTCAAAGAAAAGGTGATCTAATACTTTTTATAGAAGATGAGTCAATAAAAAAGGCCAATTTTGAAAAAATGAGAGAGTTGAAGCCAGCTTTTTCTCCGAATGGAACGGTTACTGCCGGTAATGCAAGCCCAATGAATGATGGAGCAAGCGCCTTAATATTAGCTGGGGATGACTTTGTGAAAACCAATAATCTAATGCCAATTGCTAGGATCATAGCTTATGCAGAAGCTGAGCAAGATCCAATGTTTTTTACGACAACACCAGTTTTGGCCACGGAAAAAGTATTGAAAAGAGCCAATTTGACTTTATCTGATATTGATTATTTTGAAGTAAATGAAGCTTTTGCGGTAGTGGCATTGGCATATATCCAACTTTTAGATATTCCTGCAGAAAAGGTAAACATTTTTGGGGGAGCTGTAGCCTTGGGCCATCCACTTGGTAGCTCTGGAAGTAGAATAATTGTTACTTTACTCAATGTTTTACAAACTCAAAATGCAAAATATGGACTTGCCGCTATATGTAACGGTGGAGGTGGTGCCAGTGCTATTATTATTGAAAATATGGTTTAAAACAGATTTTGTATAAAGTGAATTTTTATTTTTCATCCAAAAGGCCTTCTTTTTTAGCTTGATCCATATAATCGTGCAATTTCACAACTGAGTTCTTTTTAGATTTGCTCATTCTTATATTCAAAAATTCAACCAATAATGAGAAGGCAATTGCAAAATATAAGTAACCTTTTGGCACTTCACCAACCTCATTGCCAAACATTGTAACATCAGCATCGTGTGCAGCTTCAGCCACCAACATGAAGCCAATCATTATTAAAAAAGCCAAACCAAGCATTTGGATCGATGGGTGATTATTCACAAAATTGCCAACTTTTCCGCCAAATAACATCATTATTGCTATTGAAAGTACAACAGCGATAATCATCACGGTAATGTCTTTAGTAAGGCCAATTGCTGTTAAAATAGAGTCGATAGAGAACACTATATTTATTAAGGCGATTTGCATAACCACTGAAACTAATTGGTCCGCTGCCTTACCTTTAGGGGTTTTAACATCGTCTCCATTGTCGTCGCCTTCTAATTTATGGTGTATTTCGTAGGTTGCTTTATACAATAAAAATAAGCCACCAATAAATAATATTAAACTTTGCCCAGAAATACCTACATGAAGCCAAGTATTGTCGATATGCATAAATGGCTTTTGTAGTGATATTAACCAGCCTATCCCAAACAACAACATTATTCTGAATAACATGGCTAAAATTAAGCCAATGTTTCTGGCTTTTGCTTGGTCGCCTTTTGCCAATTTATTTGCAGCGATAGATATAAATATGATGTTATCAATACCTAATACAATTTCTAAAAAGGTTAACGTTAATAAACTAATAATGCCATCGGCCGATAATAAATGCTGCATATTTTAATTATTTGGGTGTGTCAAAACGCCTATTTAAGCAGTTTTTTTATACAAAACTACTATAAATAGTTTTTTCAAAAAAGTAATAGTTTTATATACTATGATTTTTTAAATAATTCCTATTATTTCCTTAGCTACTCTTTCGCCAGACCGAACTGCTCCATCAATATAGCCGTTCCAAATGTCAGAAGTTTCTGTGCCAGCCCAGTGAATATGGCCGCAAGGTATTCTTAGGTTTTCACCGAGGCTTGTCCATACCCCAGTAGGCATATAACCTGCATAACAGCCCCCCGAATATTCCTCTTCTGCCCATGACTTATCGATATAAAACTCCGGATTACTGGCTTTTATACCAAAAAAATTCGTGAATTGTAATAATACAGCCTTTTTCCTTTCCTTTTCGTTCAAGGTTGAAAATTTTCTAGCTTTGTTAGCTAAAACAAAACCCATCAGAATTCCTTTGCTGGCATCTTTTGGCGAATTGTCAAACGTTACCGATACAAAACCAGTATCGGATGTGGCCAAACCATTTAGTTCGTTTTCTCTCCAAAACGGTTTATCATAAACTGCATAGCATTTCCAGACAGACCCCATTGGCATACGTTGTGTCAATTGATTTCGATTGGCGGAAAGTTTTGGTTCAAAATTAATTTTATTGCACAGGGTTGGAGGTATAGCCACTATTACTTTTTTCGCAATGAATAATTCTGCTTTTGTTTTTACTATTACCTCATTATCCCCTTGCGTTATTTGAATTACCGGGGAGTTGAGGCTAATTGTTTTTTGAGGAAATGATTTTGCCATTTCCAATGCAGCTTTTTGGGCTCCACCCAATATTCGCTCCTCCTGAGCCCCATTTTTTACATTAATCAAAGTGTCAAAATCTCGGCCCGATTTAGTGTAAAATAGAGCGTGTAACATTGATATTTCAGCAGGATCGGCGGCCCAAATAGCTTCTACAGCAATTTTAAAAAATCCCTTGGCAACTTTGGAGTTTATTTGGCTATCCATCCAAGTTGATATTGTTTGTGCGTCCCATTTTTGAGCCTCAGTGCTCAGCCATGGAGCCAATAAATCAATATTTTTTGAAAGTTTGTTTATTTTTTTAATTGCGCTATTCAAACTTAGAAGTGCCGCAATGGGTAATGGAGGTATTATCCCTTTATAATTTTTTAATCTACCATTGAAAAGTAGGGTACTTTTTCCAAAATCGTAGGTTTTGAAAGTTTCAATGTTCAGTTCTTTTAATAGGTTATAAATCCTGTCTTGACTTGGTCCCACCCAAGTACCGCCCATATCCAAATAATAGCCTTCAAATTGTTGTGTAAATACCCGGCCACCCACACGATCACGAGCCTCTAATATTTTAATAGTTTTTCCCGCTTTAAGCAAATCACGAGCAGCGGAAAGGCCTGCATAGCCTGCACCAACTATAATTACATCATAATAATTTTTCATTCTTATGGTAGAAATTTATTTTTGAATTACAGTTTTTAGTAAGAATCAATACTTATTGGTTCCTATTTTAAAACCATTACTCACTTCTTTTACTTTTTCGCTCAATCGCTTTTACTTCTAATTCTTTCTCAATTTTTTTCCCTTGTTCGTTTTCTATTTCTAAAATATATTTGCCTGGTCTAATATATACTTTATTGTCATCAGCCTTTTCAAGCTTTATTACTGGCGAATCGCTCTTTCGTTGACTATTCAATATTATTCCATAATCAAACGCAGCAGTGCTGTCAATAGCCAAATCCCAAGATGTTTCATTGAAACCAACTGAATATTTTTGCTCCCATTGCTTCAATAAAAAACGTCTGTTGGTGAAAATTTTCACTTTTGCAACGCCACTATTCCTTGTAAAAAAAGAAATTAGATATTCTTTTGATTTTATTTTATCATATTTTTCATCTCCATTTATTTTACCCCAATTATTTTGAAATGTAAGCGGTTTTAAGTCGAAAATATGTAGGTCTTTTTGCAACAAACTATCTTGATGCATTTTTTGAAGATTTTCAACATTTGCAATATAAATGGATCGGCCGTGTGTACCCACTACTAAATCGTTGTCACGAGGGTGTATCACCAAATCATGTACAGGTATAGTTGGCATACCATTATTCATTGCCATAAATGTATTGCCTTTATTAATTGATACATACACGCCGTGGTCATTACCAACATATATTATTTGTTCATTTTTGGGGTCTTCTCTTACTACATTTATTGGTTCATTTGGCAAATTTTCGCCTATTTTCATCCAATTTTGTCCATAATCATCAGATTTATAAAGATAGGCCGTAAAGTCATCATTACGATAACCATTTAAACTTGCATAAACGGCTCCTTCCGAAAATTTGGATGCAATTACTCTACTTACCCATAAATTTTGAGGTAATTTATCTGAAATAATTGAAAAAGTGTAGCCTCCATCTTTTGAAATTTGAATATTCCCATCGTCAGTACCCACATAAATGAGTCCCATTCTTTTTGGTGATTCGGCCATTGTGGTAATAGTTCCGTAGGGAACATCACCAACTTTAGCTCCTTTGGTAAGGTCGTCTGAAAGTGCTTCCCATTTTTCTCCTTTATCGGTACTTCTAAAAAGTTTATTTCCCCCGAAAAATAGAATATCTTGATTGTATTCCGAAATAAATATGGGCGATTGCCAATTGAAACGGTTTTTCAATCCACCAATTTCTTGTGGCATTTCTAGGTTTTTTGTTTGTCCGGTCGTTTTATTTACTTTGAAATAATTGCCAAATTGATACCCAGTATAAACCGTATTATTATCACGAGTGTCCACAGCCACATACATTCCATCCCCTCCTAATATTGATTTATAAGGGTATTGCCCAGTTGCATGCCATTCATTATTAGCTTTATAGGTTGATGGCCCCGTCCAAACGCCATTGTCTTGCAGGCCACCATAAATATTATAAGGAGTAGCCATATCAACTTGAATTGCATAAAACATTCCCAATGATGGGGAGTTGGCGAAAATCCATGTTTTGCCGTTATCGTAAGTGATATTTAGGCCCCCATCATTACCTAAAATCATGTGGTTATTGTCTTTTGGGTTCATCCAGACCACATGGTGGTCGGCATGAACGTTAGGTGCATTCATACTTTCAAAAGTTTTACCGCCATCTTCAGATTTAATTAATTGATAACCAGGAATAACCACCTTATCCGGATTATCTGGGGCCACATGTATAGTACTGAAAACATATCCATAAGTGTTGAATATCCAATCTAAATGATTTTTATGGGTTTTAGTCCAAGTTTTACCCCCATTTTCAGACCTAAAAAGTTCTGCTCCAATGATGGGTGTATCATAAAGGTCATCGTTGGCATTTTCGGTATACTTGCCAATATCAGCCACTTGTATTTTATTAGAGGCTACAGATTCTTTTAGCGTTTTTGCATTGTATTTTTCAGGAAAACGTTCACTGTCTAAAAATTCATTTATTTCAGAATTTGAAAGCACCAAAAATTGCTCCTTTGTCATAACTTTTATTTTTTTAGCATCCAGTTTTTCAGATTCTTTCTTTTGGAAATCAGGCTGCTTTGCTTGGTTATCAAGTATAGCATAAACAATACTAGAATTGGTTGGCGACACTGCAATTCCTACACGCCCATTAGAAGCGCCTTGTGGAAAGCCTGATTCCGTTTTTGTGATATTTTCCCAAGTATCACCACCATCAGTTGATTTATAAATACCTGTTCCTGAGCCACTTTCCTCAAAGTTCCATGCTCTTCGACTTTTTTGCCACATACATGCATACAATATTTTGGGGTTATTTGGGTCAATAGTTAGGTCAATAGCACCCGTGTTTTCATCAACAAAAAGGGTGTTTTTCCAAGTATTACCCCCATCAGATGTTTTAAAAATACCACGGTCCTTATTGGCGGTATATAAATGACCCAAAGCAGCCACCCATACGGTATTTGGGTCGTTAGGGTGAATTTTAATTTCGCCAATATGATGGGTTTCATCCAGGCCTTTATGTTGCCAAGTTTTGCCGTCATCATCGCTTTTATAAACACCCAAACCCGCATAAGATGATCGGGACGATATACTTTCACCTGTTCCAGCCCAAATTGTTCGGTTTTTTGCATTCCAATCCACAGCGATATCTCCAAGGGTACCTACAGCCTCATTATCAAAAATTGGAGTGAAAGATTGTCCATTATTTACGGTTTTCCAAAGACCTCCAGTAGCATAAGCCACATAAAATTCAGAAGGCTTTTCGTTATTTACATCTATATCAGCTACCCTGCCCGACATAACTGTTGGACCAGCAGACCGGAATTTTATATTTTTAATGAGTGAGTTTTGACTTAGCTCTTGTCTATTTTTGTGAGCTGCCCATCGCTCGGTGGCGGTGCTAGATTTTATTTCGATTAAGGTTGGTGGGTCGATTTTATTTTTTTTCTGTTTTTTTTGTGGAAAAACAGAAATAGACACCAATAAAAACAGGAGGGGTAGGAATTTATTTTGCATACGACGAGGATAAATGAAAGAGTAAATTATTAAATGGTATTTTTTACAAATACACACTTTGAACAACAATTTACCGACATTTTTTTAAAAAATCATAAGTTTTTTGGCTGTTTTTGGCTTTTTAATTACAAAAACCAGATTTTATATTTTAAAAAGCTATTTATTTTACCAAAAAGGGAATAAGATTTACGGTTCACAATTATATTCTTTCTACCTTTGTATTCTTAACGAGAATTGCATTGAATACTAAGGTTGTAAAATTAAAAAACATTGAAATTCAGTTCAAATTTGATTTTTATTGATTGATTTTATGAATGAAATCAATCAATTTATTTTTCTTATAATTAGCTTTTAAATTATTTTTTCACCAAAAAATGGGACTTTTCAATTTCCTCACAAGTGATATAGCTATCGATCTTGGTACTGCCAACACACTTATAATACATAAGGAGCAAATAGTTGTTGACGAACCTTCCATAATTGCTTTGGACAGAATGACCAATAAGGTGTTAGCAATTGGCAATAAAGCCATGCAAATGCATGAAAAAACTAATGAAAATATAAAGACAATCAGACCCTTAAAAGATGGCGTAATCGCAGACTTTACCGCTGCTGAGCTTATGATAAGAGGAATGATAAAAATGATTGATACTGGTAATAGATTTTTTGCCCCATCACATAGAATGGTTATTTGTATTCCTTCAGGCATTACAGAAGTTGAAAAACGTGCTGTGAAGGATTCGGCAGAACATGCGGGTGCTAAAGAAGTGTATATGGTGCATGAGCCTATTGCTGCTGCAATAGGTATTGGAATTGATATTGAGCAACCTAACGGCTCAATGATAGTTGATATTGGTGGCGGCACAACGGAAATTGCTGTGATTGCCCTGTCTGGAATCGTATGTGAAGCCTCAGTAAGGATAGCTGGAGATGTATTTACCCAAGATATTTTAGACTATATGCGTCGTGAGCATAACTTACTCATTGGAGAGCGCTCAGCCGAACAAATAAAAATTCAAGTAGGTGCTGCTATGCCTGAGCTTGACAACCCACCAAATGACTATGAAATTCGTGGTCGTGACTTAATGACAGGCATACCAAAAGAAATTAGAGTTACTTACTCGGAAATAGCCTATGCACTTGACAAATCAATATCTAAAATAGAGGAAGCTGTAATGAAGGCACTTGAAACTGCGCCTCCAGAACTTTCAGCCGATATTTATCATAATGGCATACACCTTACAGGTGGAGGTGCACTTTTACATGGCCTTGACAGAAGGCTTGCCTTAAAAACTAAACTTCCAATACATATTGCAGCAGATCCACTTCGAGCTGTAGTAAGAGGAACTGGCGAGGTATTGAAAAATTTAGAACATTACAAAGCTGTTTTGTTAACATAATTCAAAAAAAGTAAATTGATGATTGAAAAATATAACCTTAATCTTTTTTCTATCATCAAATTTATAGTGCCGTAGCATAATTAAATCAATACTCTTTTGAGAGTTAATGCTACCTTTGAAAAAAAATTAATCCATGAATGAGTTATTCTTATTTATTTCCCGTTCAAGAGCTTTTTTAATATTTGCCTTTTTAGAAATTTTCGCCTTGTATTGTGTTTACAGGTTTAATAATTATGGTAATGCAATATTATTTAATACCACAACTTCGCTAGTTGCAAAGGCTGTAAAAACCCAAAATGCAGCCATAAGATATACCAAATTAAACGATATAAACGAGAGTTTGGCACAAGAAAACCTTCGATTAAATGCTCAGTTACTTCAAATACAAAATAAAATTGCTTTGGATAGTAATAATTTGAAGTTAGATTCGGCCATTACCTCCCGCTTAACCTTACAGTATGCTGAAGCAATAAATTTTACAACTAACCAGCGCAACAACTATATTACAATCGACAAGGGAACCAATCACGGTATAAAACCGAATATGGCTGTTATTTCGGCAACTGGAGCAGTAGGAAAAGTGAAAATGTGTAGTGCAAACATGTCGCTGGTAACCAGTATATTACACTCAGAAAATTTGGTTTCGTCAAAACTCAAAAAATCAGGCACATTGGGTTCAGTGAAATGGGAAGGATTGAATCCAAAAACTGTTGAGCTACTTTATATTGATATTTATGAAGTGATACAAAAAGGGGACACAGTTTTAACATCCGACATCAATTCTGTATATCCTAGAAACATTATGGTTGGGCGTGTAAAAAGTGTAAAAAAAGGGCAACAGTTTTTGAATATTACGGTTGATTTATCAACGGATTTTAAAAACCTAGCTTACGTTTATGTTGTAAAGGACGCTTTAATAGACGAAAAAAACGGGTTAGAATCTAGTATTAACAATCCTAAAAAATGACCACCAATACACTAATTTCAAATCTAACGAGACTAATTTTTTATATTGGAATTCAAATCGTTTTTTTTCGTAGTTTGGTTTTGTTCAATGTGTCTTTCTGCTTCATTTATGTGGGTGCTATATTAGCGCTGCCTAAGGAAACAAGCCATAGCTATTTAATTCTTATAAGTTTTGTGACTGGACTTATGGTTGATGCTTTTTATAATACAATGGGTATGCATGCAGCTGCAATGACGCTAATTGGCTATCTTAGGCCTTATCTATTGCTACTTATTACACCACAACGAGGCTACGAAGAAAAGTCGGAATTCTCAATCAATTCAATGGGATTTATTTGGTATATTACCTATGCTGGAATTTTGGTTATGATTCACCATTTTTGCTTATTCTTTTTAGAACTAGGTAGTTTTTCATTATTTTTTACCACCTTGTTGAAAATATTTAGTTCCTTTTTATTTACTATATTTATGATTATTATTTTTCAATATTTTAGTAAAAAATAATAGCAACCTGACTTTTTGGCCGATTTATTGCTAAAAATTAGTTTTGGCTTAATTGTGGTTATTATTTCTATTTAAAGAATATAATTCAGTTTTAAGAATTCATTCAAAATATGCTAGTTTTAGAGCTTAAATAGGAATGATCTTGAATGAAAAATCAAATGGCTTTATGCAATGATTGAAGAAACAGAAATAATTGAAAATTATACTGAAAAAGAGAAATACAAGGTGTTTGATAAGGAATTTATGCCTCATATTGACGCTATGTATAATTTTGCTTTTAGACTTACCAACGATGAAGACGATGCTAACGATTTACTCCAAGACACTTTCCTAAAAGCCTTCCGTTTCATTACTTCATTCGAAAAAGGAACTAATGCTAAAGCATGGTTGTTCCGTATTTTAAAGAACAGCTTTATAAATGATTATCGAAAAAAGTCGAAAGAACCTTCAAAAGTTGACTATCAAGAAGTAGAAACAACCTACAATTCTGATGAAGATGCTGAAGTTACCAATACTACAGACTTAAGGGTAGAGGCTATTCAAGACATGATTGGTGATGAAATTGCCAATGCTTTGAACTCAATACCTGTCGATTTCAGAACGGTAATTATACTTTGCGATGTGGAAGGTTTTACTTATGAAGAAATGGCCAAAATAT
>JANMZR010000241.1:0-22669 GCA_031383555.1 Cytophagaceae bacterium
AAGTCACGTTTCCAAAAATAAAATAAGGCAAACATTGCACCAGCAGCTGTAGCAATTAAAATACCAGCATAGCCCTGAGGGTAATGTAATAAACCAAACACTAGGGTTGATATTAAAAAAGCCATCCATTTTTTACCTGTAATGGCCGTAATTCTTTCCAATAAAAAGCCACGCATAAATACTTCCTCTGCAACTCCCGCTCGAATAGTAATAAGAGTGATGGTTAATGGTGAAACTTTGTCAAATGCTGTTGATTCTCCAAATTTCCAACCAAAAAGCTTGGAAATCTCGATACATCCTAATATTAGAGCAAAGCCTATTAAAACAAGAATTGGCACCCATAATAAAGATTTGCCCCAATGTTTATTATTCAGGCCAATCGAAGTTAACGTGAGCTTTTCTTTTTTAATTATGTAAAAAAGCAAAATTGCAACCAGCCCAAAAATAAGTAATTCTTTAAGAATCATCTGGCCATTATTCAATGGGGAGCCACAAATTTTATAAAATACTTCATTGATGGCACTGATGCCAAATAATGAAATAATAATACCCAGCCAGGTAAAATTGTTGGCTTTTTGATTTTCTCCAATCAAGGGACTTAAAGTGACTTTTCTATTTTTCATTTTAAAAAAATTTGTTTTTAAAGTAGACAATTATTCTTTTACCATTTTTATTTTGCTCATTAAAGTGTTGTTTTCAACATTATAATCCATAGAAATATAACTGTCAGCTTCAATATTATAGCTTGCTGATTCAGTCTCTTTTGATTGATAAGTAATTGGAAATTTGATATTTACTATTGTTGGATTTTTCTCTATTTGATTAAATTCAACAGTTTCTAGTATTTCAAAAGGCTGCTTTAAATGCCCAGAAGCCCATTTTTTACCTTCAATTCTTGCTTTTTCAACAGCATACATAAAACGGTCACTACTGGTATTGTACTCCCAATTTTTACCAACTTTTGTTGCCAAAAATGTTTCATTATAAGGACATATTGTTGAGTAAACCATGTTTTTCTTAAATTCACCAACCGATTGTCGCCAGTATAATAAAGGTACTATTTCTTTGAAATTCTTATCTTTTTCTGAAGGTTCGAGGTAGCTAATATTCCTATCATAAGCTCCTTCTTTTTGCCATTTTGCAAAACATTTTTCTAGAATTAGTAAACTATTTTTGCGATCGGCAAGGCTTGGTTCTTTAAAAATCAATATAAATACGGTTCCATTCTTTATGCCAATAGCTATTTCTTTTAAGCCGTTTTCTCGGGTAATTTTATATAGTGATAAGGCATCTTTATACTCTCGCTGAGCTTTAGAAAAAGCACTGTCTAGCTTAGATTTTGAAAGGTTGAAATTCTCCAAACGTTTATCCCAATTCAGACTAGTTTGTATCAAATTATTTGATTTTTCGGCAACAATTGATGTTTTTACACTAAAACTTAAATTGCCAATTATATCATCAGTAAAAGTATCCAATACTTGAAATCGATTGGGGTATTCGTTTTCAAGCCAACCAGCAAAACTTGGATCTTTAGACTTACATCCAAAAAGGGAAAATATCATAAAAATTAAGCTGAAAATACAGCGTAAAATTTTGAAAGAATTTATCATTCGTTTTTTTAGCATATTTGTTATTTCCTGTTTACAGAATTCCATGCCAACGGATAGCCAATTAGGCACATCACAAAGCCGAATATACCAAAGGCAACGGGCAAAATCCACGTATCACCCCCTTCTAATGTTGCTAGATTTGGTTCACTGGGCAAATACCAAATATTGACAGTATCGCCTATTTTATATTGAGCGGGTGTTGTATAAGTTTGGCTATAATAGCTTTTTTGTTGGCCAGTTTTTATAAAATAGTCGATAAATGGTGCAAGTGCAGTCGAAGTCACATTTTCGCCAATCCGGCGTGGCCTATGTACATTATCAACAATAATGCCTTGTGTTTGAATACCGTTTTTGATTATTTGGCCTGTTGATCGCCACTCTTTAAAAGCAATAACAGAGAAAAGAGTGCCAGCTAAAGCGAGCATAATTCCAATAATTAGCCCAAAATTTAAACGCATAATAGTTCTATTAGCATAGCTTAAGAAACCTGAAATATATTATAGAAAACTGCGAAATATTAGCTTAAAATTGTTCCCACTGGCCCCAATTTCCTATCATACAATGCTTTTTGCCTTCTCGAAATTGAGGCCGAATACCCATTTGTAAGATAAATCATCGAATCATGAATCAATGTTCTTTCAATATGTATTTGATTTACCATACAGCCTCTATTTACCCTCCTAAACCCCTTTTGGGAAAGTACGATGTCAAATAATCTAAGGGTAATTGGGGCTAAAATTGGTTTGCTATCCAGCATATGAAGCCAGGTATAATTCGATTCACTTTTTAGCAAAATAATATTGTCAATAGCAACAATGCTTTTCTTTTTTAATGTTACAAACAATTGGTTATCAATAATTTTTACAGTTTTCATAAGGATATAGGTTTTTTTATGGTAAAAGGATACACCTTGTCTGAGTTTCTGGTGTGGAGTTAATACATTCTTTACCAGTGCCTTAGTCTTTTAAAATTATGCTCATAAGAAGGTAATGATTATTGCATATGTTTTAATAGTTCAATCTCTTTCTAATTACCAAAAGGAAATATCAGGTGACCGTTAAAATAACATTGTGCATAGTTATCCACCAAAAGTGAAGGGGCTGATGATAGGTTAGATTGCCTTGCTGCGACAAAAACTTGGTCACCCGCTAGCAAAGTAAGATCACCACTTATATTCACAGACGTATTATCTACGCTGTTAATATAGCCCCCCTTTGTAATAAATTCTATTATATTTCCATTTCTCCTCGCCATAATACTAATTTCAATTTCCAGATAATCAAAAAGCACTGCAAATACAAAATTCAGCGATGCATCAAAATGATACAATCCGTTGAGAGGAACAGTAAATGTGCTGGAACTATTGGTTGTTGCTCCATTATATACAGTATAATCGTCTCCAAAATTATAACCAATTGATTTGAATTCTATTTTATTCCTTATAGGTAATACAAATGGAGAAGAAACGATGGCATTGGTTGTTCCAATTGCATCAGCAATACCTGCAGCTCTAAAAGCAATTTGCGGAATTGAGCTTGCTGGTTGCCATGTTGCATTACCTGTCGCATCACTGGTTAATACTGCACCAATGCTTGGATTTGTATTGCCTCCTGAAATTTTTACTTTACCAATTGATTCTAATCCGTAACCAGTTGTACTGCTGCCAAATAAAGCGGTACCGCCGACGCTTGTAGCCGACACGGCTCTGTAATTATCGCCGAGCGCTCTTACAGCAATACCATTCAAAGATGAGCCATAAACTCCTTGTGTATTTGTAATATGAGAAACGCCCACAACACCACTTCCGGCTGTTCCAGTGTTTTGCCCATAAACGCCTGATTTGCCCAAGGCTGTATTAGTAATACCTTTTAAACCATAACCCGTATTGCTAGTCCCTACAACACCATCGCCAGTCGTTGATGTTGCTGCAAGACCTGTACCGGTTCCTGAATTCTCAATTGAAACTGCTGACTGTGCGTTAGCAGCATTAGTTTGATAAATCTTTAATTGCTCACCAAGGTTATTTCCTGCTATCTGCACATTGAAAGAGGTGCTTGCTGGATTTGCTAACTGAAAGGATCCCGTTTTTCCAATTCCTCGGTTTAATGTATTCAGTAATGTATTGGTATTAGCAGGGTTGTTGTTTTCACCATGAAAAGCCGTGCCATTATCAGCAAATGAACGGATAGATTGTGAACCAGCACCGTTTGAAAAAGCATTAAGCCCTATGCTGGCTCCTCCAGTTGCTTTGGCTGTCATCCCCGTGCCAAATTCTGCGGATGATGATCCTTCAATTGCAGCGCCTATTCCCTGGTTAGCTACATCAAAGGCAGATATAGCAGTATTCACTGTTTGAGAGAACGGCAATACCAGCCCCCCACTTGTGTATAGGTTTTTCCAGATGGCCCCGTCGTATGTCCATACTGTTTTGGTATCTGAGTCAAAAACCAGCAAACCCAAGGCTGGTGTTGCGACGGCTATTCGTTGAGCTGAGCTCATTCTGGGCATCAACATCCCTTTAGTTACACTACTTACATCAAGCATTGCTGAGGTATTTGGAGCTGAGCCAGTTGCATTTACGCCAATTTGAGCAAATGAATAATTTGCGAATAATGTAAAAACGAGTAAAAATAGATTGTTTTTCATTGTTTGGTTTGTTTAGATTAATTTGATGGAACAAAATTGATTTAATGATAAGTTTTTTGAAAAAATATCGAGGTGAAACGAATAAAATAGGAGTTGAAGTGTAGCTTTTTCCTGTTGAAATAAATCTGGAAAAGTATCACTGCCTTTTTACAAAAGAATATTCCTTTTCATCCAACAATAAATGTTTACCTTCAAGTCTATCTTTACTAATTTTAAGCTTATAATTATGTAAAGATAGCTCAAAAATTGAGGGTAAAAAGCTGAATTCGAAATAGTTATGTGATTTGTCTATAATTTCAAATTTAGAATGTTTTTCAGGGCAAAATTTGAAAAATAAGAAAATATTTTCTGCCCTGTTTTCTTCAAAAATAACCATGCCATTTGCATCCGCTTTTTGCATCTCATTAATTTTTTCTCCATAAATTTGGGCTGTTACCATTTCAGTTAAATAGGCATCATTACCAACAATTTTTATAGTGATACCTTTATTATTTCTCTTTTCTGATTTCAACATTTTATAGTCCTGCACCTGATTTCGACTGCTATTGAAAACTAGAAAGTCGCCTTCTCTTGCCCACGTACCTGAGCCATTGCGATCCAATGCACCATAGCTGAAAAAAAACTCAAAACTATAATCGGCATTTAGCTGAAAACCAGAGGCTATTTCTCGAACACCTTGTAAATAATAATCGCCAACTAACGTGCTATCAGATTTTTGTGCAAAAATATTTTTTGAAAACAAAATGAGAATAATAAGAAATAGGTGTTTTTTCATAGATTGAAGGGTTTATATTTTCTCGATTTTCGAACATAAATATCGATTGAAAATTATTTTAATTAAAATACAAATTACAACTTATTCTAGTAAAATGACTAAAAAGCACCTTGAGATGTGGCAATTTTGATTTGAAATGTAGAGTTTGGTTTTCCTTCTACCCAACTTTAATATTTGTTAAAACACGTTTTCAGATGAGTTCTTACTCATAATCTGTGAAAAATTTAAATCTTATCGTATATTTTTTCCTGCCCTAGAAATTACAAATGACTTATAAAATAGTTAATAGGAAACTTATTTAGTATAATTTCAATACACTTTAACCTTCTATTTATGCACTTCACTTAGTTTTATTTTTATTCTTTCAAATACAATCAGAAATTAGTCTCATATTTTCAGCGGAATCATTTTTATAATGATAATACCCATAATATAATTTAAAAAAGAAGCTTGCAGAAATGGAAAAAATTATAAACAAAATAAGGCGCTTGTTAACACGCAAGCCGCATTTAAACATTTATAAGCAATTGCAGTCGCAACATTTTTTGTTGAGGACAGGCATTGCTACTACTGCGCAAATTCTCGATATAACTCAGGAGGATTGTGAAGTGATTGATTTTGTCTATTTGAAGCTTTGGGTAAATATGAAAATCCACAATACATGGGTTCGGCACCATATTGTTACCTTGCTTAACCGAAAAGATATACCTTCAATAGGTCAAACCATTCATATCAAATATAGTTCTGAGGATATATCTACTGTAATAATAGTTTAATTAATAATATATTTGCTATTTTGAAGATTAAGAAATGCTGGTTTTATTCAATTGCTGATTTCCATTTAAACCTCAACAACAATCATTTAATTTCTTCATTTCATTTTTATATTTTTTAATATTCACTAACTTTAATTGAAGTTTACATAAAAAACTAGGAAATGAAAGCTATCATAATTGAGGATGAAAAATTAGTAGCTAGGGAATTATCAATAAAAATTGCAAAAATTGATCCTGAGCTAAAAATTCTGGATATATTACCAAGTGTAAAAACTGCACTCAATTGGTTTACACAAAATGCTGAGCCAGATTTAGTTTTTGCTGATATTCAATTGTCAGACGGCGTTAGTTTTGAGATTTTTGAGAAATTTCAGCTGACTTGCCCCATTGTTTTTATTACTTCGTTCAATGAATATGCAATTAAAGCTTTTAAAGTTAACAGTATTGACTATTTGTTAAAACCTGTTGAAATGAAAGACTTGGAAAATGCTATTGAAAAGGCAAGAAATATCAATAAAAGATTATCGAAAGCACCATTTGATATGCATGCTTTAATGGAAATGCTACAAACTGGCGTGCCAACCAAAGTATTATATAAAGAACATTTTCTTGTCAATCATCGCAATGCTTGGGTACCTTTGAAAACCCAGGAAATAGATTATTTTTACTATGAAACAGTAGTGCATGTGGTTACAAAAAACAAAGAAACTTTCACCTATGATGCTGACACTATGGACGAGATAGAACAAATGCTGGATCCTGCTGTATTTTATAGAATTAATAGACAATATATAGTAAATATAGAGGCCATTCAAAAAGTCTGGGGTATTGAAAGCTCAAAACTAATAGTAAAACTAAAAGAGCCACACCAAGCCGTTGAGGTGAATATCAGTCGAATAAAAGCACCGCATTTCAAGAAATGGTTAGAAAAATGATATATGATTTGGTATTTCAGCTATTGGATTTCGGAATCTGGCACGTTGCTTTATTTCGAATTTCAAAATGCAATATCCGAAATATCTTCATGATATTTATCTTCAATTTCCCCCTCTCTGGCTTAGGGGGCTTTTGCTACGCCCAACGACTTCCCTACACATTTGAGCAAATAAGGGTGAACGGAAGTTCACTTGATAATCTTATCTATAGTATGCTTAAAGACAGTAGAGGCTATCTTTGGTTGGGTACTGCAAACGGTCTGAAACGCTACGACCCTGCGTTTTCAATCACTTATCTCAAAGAAAAAAATAATAAGCGCTCCTTAGTTCATAATAATATCGGCATACTTTGTGAAGACAAGCAAGGCAGAATTTGGATTGGCACTACGGAAGGGGTATGTTATTTTGATAGGAAAACTAATCTTTTTACTCGAATTGAAGAGGTTAGCAAACCCGATTTCGCCTGTCGAAATATTATTTGCGATGCTCGTGGCGATATTTGGTTTACAATTCGAGATGGTGGATTGTACAAGTTTGATACAAAAACCAGTAAATTGACCAATTTTAGCCATGAAAACAACAACCCAAAAAGTTTGAGTTTCAATCGAATTTTGGTCAATGGATTGAAAGAAGACCCCTCAAAAAAAGGACTTTGGATTGCCTGCCAAGATAAACTCAACTACTTTGATTTTTCTTCTCAAACCTTTTATCATGCTGATAATAATCCACTTAAAATCCCGATTTTAACGCCTACTCCCAAAAGTGCATTGACGATAGATCAAAACCTGCTGGTGTATTCCGATAACGCTACGAGCGAAATCTGTTGGTATAATACTCGCCTTCATAAGAATGTAAAAACATTTAAAGTCATGGATGGCAATGGAAAGAGTCACACAAATTTTTATAAAATTTTCTTCGATTCAAACAAAGATTTGTGGATAGGAACTTATGAAAATATCATATTTTATGTGAGTGCAAAACTGACCAAAACGATTTTGATTCAAGAGGAAAAGGGAAATAGAAATTCGTTTGCAGTCAATGCCTACAATGATATACTTCAAGAAGAAAATGGTACAATTTGGTTTGCGACTCTCAAAGGGCTTTCGACTATCAATGGATTTGCCGCAAAGAAGCCAAACGACCAGTTATTCAACATTTACGACTTTTCAAAGAAAATGTTTGAAAAATACCCTGATGACGGAATTGTAAGTTTTGCAGAAGATTCGCAAGATAAATCATGGTGGTTTCTGACTTCACAAAAACGCATTTTTAATTACAATCCTATCACTGATAAATACAGTGAATTTAAGGTACCTGATAATTCTGGAATGAAAGAACCTGACCTTAATTACTTTAATTTCTCTTTGTTTGAATATAAAAATAAATTAGTAATATTCAAACACTTGCACATATATAGTTTTGATAAACAAACCCACCACTTTGAAGAAATAAAATTTAGTAAAGAATTAAAAATAGAAGGCCCTAATAGAATTGGCTTAGGCAAAGTTTTAGGAGATTCGCTTTGGGTTTTTAGGAGTTATCAAAATGTAATTACTACATACAATTATCATTTCATCAAAAAACGCTGGTTGGCTTATCCCGTCATTTATGGAAAAAATACCGTCAAACTTAACAAAACGAGAGATATTTATGTTACGCAGTCTTTGGTAACAAAGAAAGGTGAGTTTTGGCTGGCGATTCATTCGGGAGGTTTGGCAAAATTCAACCCAAAATTGAATGGATTTGAAGTTATCAAAACCAAGCAAGACATTGATTTTACAAAGGTAGGATATTCGGGTTTTGACGAAGATAAAGATGGTAACATTTGGATTGCTACCTACGATTTGGTCAAATTCAACCCCAAAACTTACGATTTCCAGTCTGTCTTAGACCTTGACATGATAGGCTCAATGGTGGTAGATAGTAGTAATAATATCTGCATGGCAACTTTGGATGAATTTACGTTTTTTAAAGAAAAAACCGATAAAAAATATTCGTTTACTTTTCGCAGTAATACCTTTTTTGATAGCTGGGGGAATAATTTAAATAAATTAAAGAATGCTAAATTATTATCTCGGAATAATCAATCGGCCATTCTCTTAAACTTCAAAGACCTGAAACTACCCTCTTCAAACGATAAATTGTATATTGCTCGTGTTCAAGCAGCTGATTCTATTATCCAAATCAACGATAACAATCTAAATATAAATTTTAAAGCCGAACAAAATTCCGTTTCAATTGCTTATGGGGTTTTGATGCCGCCGGAGACTAATACTTATATTTATTATTATCGATTAGAAGGCTTTGATAAAGATTGGAAAACTGATAAAAGCCAATCCAGAAATGCAAATTATGGCAATTTGGACGGCGGAGATTATATTTTCAAGGTAAAAGCAAGAGATACAAATGGTAAATATTTGCCACAACAAACCCTCAATTTGCACATTTTTACACCATTTTATAAAACAAAATTGTTTCGGATTCTAGGATTCCTTTTGGTCATTGGTTTGGTTTTGGCATTTATTCGTTTTAGGAGTAATCAACGAATGAAAATCTATCATTTGCAAATTCAATCCACTCGTTTAGAAAAAGATAAAACGGAGATTCAGTATCAAAACCTTATCAACCACCTCAATCCACATTTTCTTTTTAATAGCCTGAGTTCTCTTAATGGTTTAATTCTTTCGGAACCCAATATAGCCTCAACTTTTTTGGAAAAACTCTCTAAAATTTACCGTTATATTTTACAACATAAAGACAATGAAGTAGTAAGTTTGGAGCAAGAATTGGCTTTTGTTGAAAACTATGTGAGCTTACAAAAATCACGGTTTGACAACGGCCTCAAGGTAAGCATTAACATCGAAGATGAGTATTTGGAAAGTGGAATAGTGCCAGTTACCCTTCAAAACCTATTTGAAAATGCCATCAAACATAATACGGTGGAAGAAGACAAGCCATTGACAATCAGCGTATATGCCGAAAATGACTATTTGATAGTGAAAAATAATCTACAAAAAAAGAATTTTGTTGAAACCTCCAACAAACAAGGAATTGACAGTTTGAAAAGCCTATATAAATACCTATCCACCAGCCCATTGGAAACTATTGAAACAGAAACGGAATTTATAGTAAAAGTGCCTTTGCTTTAAAAACAGTAGAAAGTTAGTAAAAATGGCATTTAGATTTTTGTTATACTAATAGACCAAACAAAAAAAACGCCGAAATTAATTTCGGCGTTTTTTTTCTATAAAATAATATTTCCTAAATATTAATACCCAGGATTTTGCTTTAAGATATCCGCTCCCAAAAGGTCAATTTGAGCTTGAGGTAAAGGTAACAAAGCATGTTTAGCTTGGTAAGTAGCACCACCTAAAGTATTCGGCAAGTACTTGCTATCATATTTTAAGTAATTGTTGATTTCACTTACATCAGTTCCCCAACGTACTAGGTCGAAGAAGCGATGGCCTTCCATACCTAATTCAAGCTTACGCTCAAAACGAACAGCTAGAGCTGCTGTAGCTTTGTCTGTCCAAGGAGCAGTATATAAGCCTATTTTGTATTTAGCAGCTGGAGCAGCTCCATCCATTACAAAACCTTCTGGGTTGGCCGCACGTGCACGAATCATATTCACATATTCACGAGCTTTCTCTAAACCACCAGTTTCAATTTCAGCTTCAGCAGCCATCAATAAGATGTCGCCAAAACGTAATACTGTAATATTTAAAGCAGTATAGCCAGGTGTCCATGAGCTATTGTCTTGATAGGTACCTCTATCAGATTTATAGTAGGCGAATTTTTTAGGAGAATAGGGTCCACCATTGGCTTGGTTACGAATCCAGTCAAAACCAGGGTGCTTGATCCAGTCTAAATAAGGGATACCACGACGACCAATTGTATGGTCTAAACGAGGGTCAAGGTTGCCAGCATCTAAAGTAAAGTCTGCTTTTGTTTGTAAGCCCATATCTGTTTTTATTGCATTGGCATCAGAATTGTAAGAACCATCTAGTAATGGAAGTCCATCAGCATTAGTTCGGTATGAGTTAGCTAATTCAAAACTTGGCTGAAAGAAACCACAACAGTTACCTGGACCGTTTGGACCCGTATTATATGGCCAGTTCAAGTCTAATTCAACGTTGGCATTGTTTACTGAACCTGTATTAGCAGCAGCTTGCACAGCAAATATAGACTCAGAATGGTTGTCATTTGAAGCTTTGAACATATCTGCAAATTTAGGAACCAAGGCATATTTTTTGCCGCCAGTAGTTTTTCCATTTGCAATAATTAAATCAAAAAGTGCTTTTGCTTCAGCATATTTTTTCTCATACATTAGAGTTTTAGCTAAATAAGCAGCAGCAGCCCATTTATTGGCACGACCAACCTGACTTTGAGTTTCAGCAAGGTCAGCATAACCAGCTTTGAAATCTGCTTCAATTTTTGGCCATAAGTCTGCAGTATTGGTAACTTTTTCGATACCAGTTCCTACATCAACCGACTCGTCAACAAAAGGAGTATTGTTATAGTTACGTTTCAAAGAGAAATAGAAGTGACCTCTCAAAAACTTAGCTTCTGCAATCATTCTTTTCTTGTCGTCAGCTGTTACTGAGGCATCTGCATCTTTCATTAAAGCCAACATACTATTTGCTCTGGCGATGCCTTCATATAGCCCACGATAGTTATCAGCTATAACACCCTGAGTAGTCAAATACTCAAAACGTTGAATAGGGTTGATATCAGAAAAATCACCAGGGTCAGTACCTTTATTGGCATCACCTCCACGAATACTACCCCAAACCCAGTTATTTGGGTGCACCATACGAACACCACCATAACCAGCCAGCGCATGGTATGATGATATTAAAACACCTTCTAAACCTTTTTTGGTTGTAAGTTGTCCTTTTGCAATTGATCCTGTTGGTAATACATTAAGGAACTCCTCCTTACATGAATAACCAACCAATGATAGTAATACTACCAAAGTGGAAATTTTTAAAAAATTATTTTTTTTCATTTTATAAAATTCTTTAATTGTTTTATTTAATAATTTGACCTAATGTTTTTTATTATAAATATTAAACAGAATTTAGAAGACAATGTTTAAACCTACGTTCCAGCTTTTAGTATTTGGATAGTTTCCAACATCAATTCCAAAGTTTGTATCAGCATTTCCTCCCACTGAAGGGTCAAGTCCTTGATACTTTGTAATAGTAAATAAGTTGTTCAATGAACCAAAAACTCTCACACGACTTAAACCAAGTTTTTTCAAATGACTATCAGCCAAATTATAACCTACGTTTATGTTTTGCATTCTAAAATAGCTTCCATCTTCAACGTAGAATGAATTAGCCTGTGCATTTGTACTGAAGTTAGAAGCAGTTTCAAAAATTGGTATATTACTACCTGTGTTTGAAGGTGACCATGAGTCTTTCACACGTTCAGCAATAGCTGCACCTGAGAACGAAGGATAGAAATCAGTATACCATTTTGAATGGTTATAAATTTTATTTCCAGTAACTACGTTCATATAGGTTGAAATATCAAAATTCTTATAATTTATAGTTAGATTTGCTCCTCCCGAAAACTTAGGCACTGGGCTTCCCAAATAAGTTCTGTCATCAGCATTAACCTTGCCATCACCATTAATGTCTTTATAACGGAAACGTCCAACTCCTTTACCATCTTGTGCAGGTGCAGATTTTACTTCTTCAGCTGATTGGAAAATACCAAGTACTTCTAAGCCAAAGAATGATGAAATAGAGTAGCCCAATTGATTACGAATTGGTGTATTACCACGGAAACCTGGGTTTACGTTTGTCAAATACTTTAATTTTCCATCAATTTCTACCAATTCATTTTTCAAGAAACCTCCTGTAACATCAATTGTATAGCGTAGATCACTCGTAATGTTACCTCTATTAATAATTTGAATATCAACACCTCTATTACTCATTTTGCCAACATTTACTGAAGGAGCAGAAGCGAAGGCACCTGCAGTTTGGGTTATTGGTAATTGATATAATAAATCTTTAGTATCTTTAGCCCAAACATCGAATATCAAATCTAATTTACCATTCAAGAAAGTACCATCAAAACCAATGTTTTTGGTGATTGATGTTTCCCATTTGGCGTTTGGATTGCCAATACGACTACGAGCATAACCTTCTACTGTTGAGCTATTTGTGCCAGCAATATCATAATTAGTAGCACCTACGTTAGTAGCGTATAATGAAAACTGATTGTTTGGATCAACGTTATTAGAATTACCCATCGAACCATATCCACCACGAATCTTTAAGTCTTGCACCCAAGGTAGGCTTTTCATAAATGATTCTGACGAAATTCTCCAAGCTGCTGATACTGCTGGGAATACACCATAACGATTATTAATACCGAACCTTGATGATCCATCACGACGAATCACTCCGGTAACCATATATTTATCATTGAAGTTATAAATTGCTCTACCGAAATAGGAGGTAAAATTTACGCCTTTAAATAAGTTGGAGCCAGGTTGGTTTCTTGCGCCAAGAGTAGTTAAAGTTACATAATCCAAATCTCTTGAGAATGGGTTCAAGCCTGATGCATTCATATTTCTACCAGCACCTGTATTCAAAGCCTCTTGTCCTGCCAATATTTCAACGCCATGCTTACCGAAAGCTCTCTTATAAGCAGCAGTATTGGTTAATGTCCAAGCTAAAGAAAATCCACCGTTTTCACCATAACCAAAAGCGGAGTTGTTTTCAGAGTTTTCATATTGTAATCTAGTATAATTCCAACCATAGAAGTTAGTATAATTGCCACCTAATGAACTTCTTAAGGTTAAATTAGCAATTGGATCAAACTCCAAATAAAAGTTTCCGTTGGCTACTCCGTTGAAATTACGGTTGTTTTTTAGACCATCCAAATTGGCTTTTGGGTTACGAGGGTTGTTAAAGCCTTTTGAAGCGGTACCTGCATAGCCTCCAAATTCATCATAAACTGGAATGATTGATGGCATACGGAAAGCTTGTAAGATATCGTTCTCATCTGCAGCTACTCCTTGTCCACCAGCACCACCACCTTGACCAAGATTTTGAAGGTAAGTCAATTGAAGGTTTTCACCCATACGAAGGTTTTTCAAAATATTAAATTCGGTATTTACCCTTACTCCATATCTATTAAACTGGTTATTTTGTAATATACCTGCTTGGTTTTGAGCACCTAAGCTAATATAAAAACGACTGTTTTCACCACCACCACTAAAGCCTAATGAATGGCGATTAACTGGAGCCATACGAGTTACTACATCGTACCAATTAGTTCCTGTTTTGTTAGCTTTTGTTACTTGATAGATTGAACCTGCTGCTGGATCTACATTATATTTCAATTTTTCTGCAGCCAAATCAACAGAACCCACTACGCCTGCATTACTACCTACTGAAAGATAATCAGGAATAACTGGAGTAGATCCTGAACCAAATTGTGGGTGACCAAATGCCTCTCCTGAATTACGTTTAGCATTCCAAGTCCACTGAGCAAAATCTTGAGGATTCATCATTGCTTGGCCTGGGCCAGGGTTGGTAAGGCCATACAATCCGTCATAAGAAACATCCAATTTTTTTGCTGATTTCTTTCCTTTTTTTGTAGTATATACAATTACACCATTGGCAGCACGAGCGCCATAGATTGATGCAGTTGAAGCATCCTTAAGTACAGTTACTGATTCAACATCATCTGGATTGATAAAGTTAGATGTTCCAACCGGAACACCGTCAACAACGATAAGTGGCTCATTACCACCAAAAGCGCCAAAACCACGTACACGCACCTGCGCAGATGAACCCGGTTGACCATTGGCAATAACTGTAAGACCAGCCACACGGCCTTGCAATTGGTTTTCAATATTACCAGTTGGGCGCACTGCAAGGTCTCTAGCTTTTACAATAGACACCGCACCAGTTGCATCACGACGCTTGTCAACGGTGTAACCTGTTACCACTACTTCATCAAAAGTAGAGACATCGTCGTCCATTATAATATTCAATGCCGACTGATTTCCTACAGCAATTTCTCTGGTTTTAAAACCAATAGAACTTACTACCAAAGTATTGTTTGGTCCAGCATTTACAGTATAATTACCATTTGCATCTGTGGTTGCACCTGTTTTAGTGCCTTTTACTAAAATACTTACACCCGGTACGCCATTTCCTGCATTATCTGCAATTTTTCCAGTTAGCCTTGCTTGCGCAAAGGTAAAAGTAGCAACGAGCATCATCACACACGTAATCAGGACTCCCCTGATTGGAATTTGAGTAAATTTTTTCATAATTGTTTTTTGTTAAAAAATGAATTAATAAATAATATGGAGGGTTCAATTGAAATTGCACTATTTTAAGTATCCCAAATTGTGTTTAACTATAAATCAAGCTTTTAATATTTCAATTATTAGATTTTGAAAATATTATTTAATAAGATTTTAAATAGAAACCTTAATTAATAATATAGAATTAGTTTGCATTTTCCCACGGATACCTGAATAGACAGCTTAATAAGCTTCAAAGTAACTAAAATACTATCTTTTTTCCAAATTTTTAGGGAAATATTTATAAAGTAAAAAGCCTTTTTTAAAATATTTATACACCTAATTTTCACAATTATGAAAAAAAGAAACACGTTTTTAATTCATTTTATTTTATTTTCCAAAATAATTGCATTTAGAAATTGCCTTGATTTAGATAAACTCATTTCTTGCAAATTTTTCCTGTAAAATGAGCCTAAAACAATATCCATATCCCCGTCTAAATCCATATCAGCTACATCCATTACCATCCATTTGCCAAATCGTGCTTCTTTGAATGTTGATACATGAAAATTTGAATTATTCCCATTATTTTCGAAAAACAAAAATCCTTCATTTGGTTTTTGATTTGGGTCGGTGAAAAAGGAAATTGCAGCAAAGTCCAAATCTCCATCTAAATCAAAGTCGGCTGCCGTGGCTTTTGAGGCACCAAACATGGGGTAAAAATAGCTTTGCTTGAAATTATTTTTGCCATCATTCATAAAAATTCGAATACCGTGGTATTTCTTTAATGAAATAGAAAGATCGGCATTGTCACCATTGGTATAAAGAATATCTTGAAAGCCATCGTTATTAAAGTCAACCAATTCAAAATAGGAGGAGCCATATACAGGAGGGAATTTTAGAATTGATTTTTCTTCAAATTTACCTTGGCCAATATTTATATAGAAAATAATTTGCTCATTGGCTTGAGCCATTAGCACCGCAATATCTGGTAAGCCATCCTTATTCAAATCCTTAATAATTGTATTTCTGGCTCCTGGGTAATTATTTAATACATTTTCCTTTTTGGTTTTTCCATCATACCAGACTAATTTACCTAGTTCATTTCCAAAATTGCAAATTATATAATCTTCTATATTATCTTGATTCAGGTCAGCGAAATTGATATGAACAGGCCTTTGAAGAGAATCTTTGGCTATGACATTACTTTTATTAATAAAATTATATTTACTGAAACTTCCTTTTTTTTGATCGTTAGGGTCCATAATACCCATTGAAAGGATATTTATGGAATTGTTTTTGAAAGAAATGTCTGAAACTGGACTATTAACTGCAATCGAGTCAATTTCTTTAAAATTTAAATCATATTTTTTTAAGTAGCTTTTGTTTCCCCTTATTCCAAGATAAACGGTTTTTTCTTTTGTATTAAACTTTACTGCAGTTATTGAAGGTACTTCTTCTTTCAATGAAGGGAGCTTTTTGAGGTTAAATCCCTTTAAGCCTACAATTGGCTTGCGTTTTTTATCTTGGGGAAGCGGTTTATCTGGCGCATTTTCTATATAAAATTTTACAATTTTTGTCCAATTCTCTTTTGCAATCAATGGTTCATCTGGATATATTCCCGAATTGGCAATTGTAAGTATTTCATCGTTTTGCAGCCCACCAAATAGCTTAAAGGCATCCTCCTCAAGTCCAAGGCGAGCATACATTTTAGGAAGCACGCCGTTTTCCCAAGTTGCTTTATCTAATAAACTGGGCTCAGGAAATAAATGACATGACCCACAGTAGCTTTGGGCTAGTTCTTTACCAGAAAGATTGGAAGGCTTAAATACTTGCTTTTTTTCTTCTTTATTAAACTTGCTACAGGAACAGTAAACAATCAAAAAGAATGATAATTGTACTAATTTTTTCATATTTACCAAAATAGCAAAAAAATGTTTTAAAAATCAAATATTGATCAATCAGGGCTGATTATTGCATTATTTTGATAGTTATTGCCCTGACAAAATTTCTGATTCATATTTTTTTTTGCCGTTTAAGAAAAAAATTCAAAAATATCCATTTTTGTTTCATCAACTATAGAAGGTCTATTATTTTTATAATTACTCATAATATGTTGTTTATGAGACATATAAGAAAATGTAATTTTGGTTAACCACTAATAATGGTTTGATAAACTAGCTTATTCTATTGATAGTCTATCATTTTTATAGGATTTATTTGGAAAAAATTAATATTGTTACTAAATTTAAAGTGATTTTAAATGGATTCATTTATTTTGATTAGAAAATTTGTAATTTTCTTATAAAGAACGAACCCAAATATAAATATTTTTTTAAATCTCTTTAACATACAAAACAAATGAAAAAAAATTACTCATTCCTTCGCAGGAATTTGGGTTTTATTGCTGCATTTTGGTTTTTATCGACTGCTGCGATGGCTCAAAAAACTGTAACAGGTAAAATCTCAGATGGCTCCAATGGTATTCCAGGGGCAAGTATTACTGTAAAAGGTACCACAATTGGTAAAATTACAGATGCCAATGGAACCTTTGCGTTGGATGTTCCAAAAAGTAGTAACGTATTGGTAATAAGCTCAATAGGCTTTAAAACCCAAGAAGTGAACATTGGTAATCAAACAATTATTAATGTATCACTTTCTGAAGATGCAGGCTCATTAGAAGAAGTAGTTGTAACAGGTTATGCTTCTCAGGAAAGGAAAAACATAACTGGCTCTGTTGCAGTTATTGACACTAAAGACATGTTGAAAATTCCAGCCTCAAACATTGCGGATCAATTGCAAGGTAAGGTAGCTGGTGTGCAAATGAGCACCTCAGGCGACCCAGGCTCTTCAGCTTTTGTACGTATACGTGGTATTGGCACTATCAATAACAACGAGCCATTATATGTAATTGACGGTGTGCCTGTACAAAACGAGTCGAATATCAACTTCCTAAACCCTAACGATATTGAATCGATGCAGGTTTTGAAGGATGCGGCTTCGGCTTCAATTTATGGTTCTCGAGCTGCCAATGGTGTAATAGTGATTACCACTAAAAAAGGTAAAGGGGGTACTTCAAAATTGAATATTGATATTTTCCATAGCTTTGCTTCAGCCTCAAAAGTACCTGAGATGTTGAATCCTAAAGAATTTTTAGAGGTGCAACAAAAATTAGCTGCTGGTCAAGGAATCGATTTTACTTCGAATATTTACATTAAAAATGGCTCAACTTGGGGCTTTCCAGATTTTGCTGTGCGTGGTTTAGGTGGTTTTAAAGCTGGCGACCCAGCTGTTGACCCGGCCAAATATTATTTAAACACTGATCCTACCTCTGGAGGAGCTGGAGATTATTTGATTTCTAAAACTAACCCTGCTGGCACCAACTGGTTTAAAGAGGTATTTAAGCCTTCCCAATCAACAAGTTATCAAATTTCTGGTTCAACTGGTACCGAAAAAGGAAATTTCTTCTTTTCAGGCAACTATTATGACCAAAAAGGTATCATGATATTCAATGAATACAAAAGATACCAAGCTCGTGTAAATGGAGTATATAATGTTAAAAAGAATTTAAGAATAGGTGAAAACCTAAATGTGGCCTATCAAACTACAAGAGGTGGGCAAGGAAATCCAAATGAAGCTTCACCTTTAATTGGAACTTATGGTATTCCTCAATTAGTATCTGTATATGATATTGCTGGTAATTTTGCTAGCCCAGCTAACTTTAATTCAAATGTGGCTAATCCAGTTGCTCAGCAAGCACGTTCAGCCAATTATTCAGGTCATAGCTTTAGAGTTACTGGTAATGTTTATGGCGAAATTGATGTTTTACCTTATTTAACCTATAAAACTAGTTTTGGTTTAGATTATGGTTCTGGCCCTTCACAAGGCTATGGAGCAAGGTGCTACGAATGTACTGAAGGAAATACCAATCCAAATTCACTTTCAAATAATTTTTATTTAAATAGAAACTGGGTTTCATTCAATACTTTAAGCTTTAATAAATCATTTGGCTCTCATAATGTAACCGCCTTAGCAGGTATTGAATCAAAAAAGAACTATTATGAAGGTTTTAATGCAGGTGGTTCTCAATTAGACTTTGATGCGGTAAATTATAGAGTATTGGGTAATGTAAATCCAAAAACTTATTATATAGGTTCTTATCGTGGTGAAAACAGAACTACCTCTCAATTTGTTCAAGCTGGCTATAATTATGATGGGAAATATTTGATTTCTGGTACAGTTCGTCGGGATGGTTCTTCAAGATTTTTAAATAACCAATATGGTATATTTCCAGCTGGTAGTGTTGGCTGGAGAATTTCATCTGAGCCATTTATGAAAGACCTTTCTTTTGTGAATAATTTGAAATTGAGAGCTTCCTATGGTGTATTAGGAAATAATGAGGTGGGTGATTATGCTGGCTTTAGTAATTATAATACTAATCCTGGTACTGCCAATTATGATATCACTGGTACTGGAAATAGCACTAAAACTGGTTTCGAGCAAACTTCTACGGGAAATCCGGATTTGAAATGGGAATCGACAGCAGTAACCAATATTGGTATTGATGCAACCATATTCAAAAATTTGGATTTTACATTGGAATGGTACACTAGATTAACAACAGATATGATTTATGGGGTAGAATTGCCTCTTGAATTAGGTGCAGTGGGTCGCCAAGCCCAAAATATAGGCTCAATGAAAAATGTGGGTATTGATGCGCAAGTGAACTATCGTGGTACTATTTCAAATAGTTTGAAATATACAGTTGGTCTTACTGGTTCAACTTATACCAATACAGTGCAAAACCTTGAAGCTAATTCAGCTACATTTATCCGTTCGGCAGGAAGTAGAATTGGTGATATCACAAAAACAGCTAATGGCTTTGCAATATCTCAATACTATGGTTATGTGGCCGATGGTATCTGGAAGTCGCAGAGTGATATTGATAAAACTTTGTTCTTAGATAAAGGTGAGGCCAAAGTAGGTCGTATGAAATATAGGGATTTGAACGGCGATGGTAAAATATCTGATGCTGATGAAACTTATATTGGTAGCCCAATTCCTAAGTTTATGCTAGGTGTTAATTTAAGCGCTACCTATAAAAACTTGGATTTCAATGCATTTGTTAATGGGGTGTATGGCAATAAAATATTTAATTTCACGAAATATTTTACTGATTTCAATGGTTTCCAACGTAATAGATCTAAAAACTTTTTGTATGAGGCAGGTAAAACACAACCTGTTATTGATGGTGGTGACAACTATAGCTCACAAAGAAATAGCTTCTATGTTGAAGATGGATCATATACCCGTTTGAAAACAGTTCAATTGGGTTATACTTTAACACCAAGTATGTCAAGCAAATTAGGTCTTGGAAAATGCAGAATATATGTTCAAGGCATGAATTTGCTTACTTTGACTAAATACTCTGGTACTGATCCTGATGTAACTATTCAAAATATTACAGAAGGTTACAACTCACAAAGAGACCTTTCATTGGGTGTTGACTTTGGTAGAATTCCGCTTTCACGCCAAGTAGTATTGGGTGCAAATATTGAATTTTAATAACCCCTACCCCCCGAAGGGGGAATTAAGGATAAATAATTTTAAAAAAAAATATTTAACAAAATGAAAAATAAAAAAGTAATCTTATCAATTGCCCTGCTTTTAGGTATTGCAATTAGTTGTAAAGATTCGTTTTTGGATACCCTTCCAAACGGATCTGTTACGGCTCCACTATTATCTGCTTCATCAAAAGGAGCGGAGTCATTATTAATATCAGCCTATTCAAATATGGACGGCTTTTCAGGTTGGGACAACGGTAACCCTTGGGGTGGTGCTGCTTCCAACTGGACTTTTGGAAGTATAGCCGGTGGCGATGCCTATAAAGGTTCTGAAGCGGGTGATCAGCCAGATATTACCCCAATCGAAAAGCATACTGTTGATGGTAATAACCCTTATTTGGAAGGCAAGTACCGCAATTATTATGATGGCATTTCTCGTACAAACCAAGCATTAGAGGTGTTTAATGAGCTTAAAGATATTTCTGCTGCTTTAAAAACTACAAGAACTGCTGAAATTAAATTTCTGCGTGGTTTTTACCATTTGGAAGTGTACAAAATTTTCAGAAATGTACCTTATATCGATGAAACGCTGAAAGATGTTAGAGTAGGTAATGCGGTAGATATTATGCCAAAAATACAAGCTGACTTAAAGTTTGCTGCAGATAATTTGCCAGTAAATCAAACAGAAGTAGGCCGTGTTACAAAGGGAGCTGCTCAAACTATGCTTGCTCACACTTATATGTGGCAAAAGAAATATGCCGAGGCAAAAGCTTTATATGATGCAGTAATTAATTCTGGTAAATATGATTTAGTGCCAAAATATAGCGATAACTTCGATGCTTCAACTCGTAATAATAAAGAGTCGGTATTAGAAGTACAGCAATCCGTCAATGATGGTACAACTGACAATGGTAACAATGGTGATGTATTGAACTTCCCATACAATGGTGGCCCAGCAGGCTGCTGTGGCTTCCACCAGCCTTCACAAAACTTAGTGAATGCTTTCCGTGTTGATGCGGATGGATTGCCTTTCCTAGATACCTATAATAATGTTGATGTGAAAAATGACTACAATATCAAGTCAGCTGATCCATTTGTAACTGAGACAGCCCCATTAGATCCTCGTTTGGATCGTACTGTTGGCCGCCGTGGTATTCCTTATCGTGATTGGGGCAAGCACCCTGGTGCTATTTGGATCCGTGACCAGTCTTATGGTGGGCCTTATGCGCCAATAAAAAATACACATAGTCAAGCACAGCAAAAAGCTGGGGTACTTACTTCCGCTTCGGGTTGGACTTCGGGTTATAATGCCAACAATTTACGTATAATACGTTTTGCAGATGTACTCTTACAAGCAGCTGAAGCTGAAGTGGAGTTGGGTAACTTGGAGGCTGCTCGTAAATTGGTAAATAGAATACGTAAGCGTGCTGCTAATGCCGAAGACTTTGTAATGGATGGTGATAAACCTGCTGCTAACTATAAAGTTTCAGAATATACTGCTGCATGGACTGATAAGGCCGTTGCAACAAAGGCAGTTCGTTTTGAGCGCCGTATCGAATTGGGTATGGAAGGCCACCGATTCTTTGACTTGGTTCGTTGGGGTGTTGCGGCAACTGAAAGGAATGCTTATTTTGCTTCTGAATCAAAAAAACGTCAATATTTGAGTGGCTCAACTTTTGTAGCTGGGAAAAATGAGATATTCCCTTTGCCGAATAAAGCAATCACACAATCGGCTAATGAAAAAGGCCCGACTTTGAAACAAAATCCTGGGTATAATTAATATTTATTTTGGGCAAAAAAGTTCAATTTTTAATTAATATAACCATTCCCAAAATAAATATTAAAATAAAACTTCCTAGTTTTGAGAATATTTTATTTTGATTTACAATGGGTATTATTCTTACAAAAGGCTGTCAAATAAGACGGCCTTTTGTATTTTTACTTTACAAAAAAAAATGCTTTTGCCCTACTAAGTTTTTCATGCAAAATATAACCTCTTTCCTTTTTTCTAAATTTATTTCTTTAAACCTTAATTCAATTTTCTCAAGGTTATCTCTAATCTCTAATCTAGAATCTAAAATCTCA
>JANMZR010000186.1:0-1892 GCA_031383555.1 Cytophagaceae bacterium
ATTTAGGTTAATATTCAACAACATCAAGAAGATTGAAATGGGGGCAATAAATGTAAAAATATTTTCATAAACGGGCGTCGCAGGGGAAGAAGCTGGTATTAAACCCAAATTAGCAACAATTGCAGTAATGATTATAACCAATAATCCAGTACCAAAATGATTGAAAAACTTTTTACGGTTAAGCCATTCGGCGATTACTATATTTAAAAATAAAACGATTAAAATGAAAATGGGACTTGTAGGCATATCGATATTTTGTCAGCTTTTTTTAAATGCAATTTTCTCAATTAAATCAATAAAACAAAATCATAAGCGAAAATATCTCGATTGCCTAATAGTAAAAACGATAAAAGTTACTTATGGTGGATTTCTAGCTGTTTTAAGTAAATTTACATAAGGAATAGTATATAAATTGATGAAACAAAAAATTACAATAATAGGTGCTGGAATTGCTGGTCTTTCTGCTGGAGTTTACCTGTATAGAAAAGGGTTTGATGTACAAATATTAGAAGCTAGTGATCGTGCCGGTGGGCGAATTAAAACAGATTTATTAGATGGATTTAGGTTGGATCATGGTTTTCAGGTTTTATTAACTGCCTACCCTGAAGCTCAAGCTTTACTTGATTATAAAAAACTGAATTTAAAAAATTTTCTGCCTGGTGCAACTGTGCTTTATGATGGTGGTCATTTTGATATTGCCGACCCTTTTCGGAGACCATCTGCTACTTTTTCAACACTTTTTGCCCCAGTTGGTAGCTTAAAAGACAAAATAAATACGCTTTTTTTGAAAGTTAAATTATTGAAAAAGTCAGTTTCATCCATTTTTCTCCAACCACAACAATCTACCTATCAACAACTTATAGATTATGGTTTTAGTGAGAAAATGATTGAGCGATTTTATAGGCCCTTTTTTTCGGGTATTTTTCTTGAAAATAATCTTGAAACACCTAACCGAATGTTTGATTTTGTAATGAAAATGTTTTCAGAAGGAGATGCTGCAATACCTGCTTTGGGCATGGAAGAAATACCAAAGCAATTGGTGTCAATTCTACCTCCAAAATCGATAATATACAATACTAAAGTTGTTGAT
Organism: Cytophagaceae bacterium; assembly: GCA_031383555.1. Classification (GTDB taxonomy): domain Bacteria; phylum Bacteroidota; class Bacteroidia; order Cytophagales; family Spirosomataceae; genus JANMZR01. The sequence goes on from JANMZR010000186.1 coordinate 1,091, forward strand.
ATTGCAGAAAATAAAGTAGTTACCGAAAGCGGAAAAATATATAAAGCTGATAAAATAATTATAGCTACCGAGGCCATAGCATTTGCAAAAGCGTATATTAACGAAAACCAAACAGAGGCTCAATCGGTAACGAATGTATATTTTGAAGCCCAAACGGCACCAACAAACAAAGCCATTGTGGTTTTAAATGCCTCGAAAAGCAGAAAATGGGTAAATAATGTAACCGTTTTAACAAATCTCTCAGTCGAATATGCCCCAAAAGGTAAAGTCTTAATCTCAGTCTCTTCTAACGGAATAGCGGAAATAGAAGATTTTCTATTAGTTGAAAGCATCAAAACGGAACTAAAACCATGGTTTGGCGAACAAGTAGATCAGTGGAAAATGATAAAAACATACCGTATAAAATACGGATTACCGAAACTTCCGATTTTGAAAAACGAGGCTGGCAATGAGGCCTTTAAGTTAGGCCCAAACCTATATATTTGTGGAGACCACCTTCTAAACGGCTCTATCAATGCAGCAATGGCTTCGGGTAGAATAGTGGCAGAAATGATAGATTTGGAGTGATGCCTCATTTGAAGAATTTGAAATAAAAACATATTCCAGAAACAAGAAGATTGAAATGGTTAGAAAATAATGGAAAGAGAAAAAGAAAGCTTACACTGCAGGAAAACTACAAACAAAAGAATCGATATTTAGGTTTAATAGGAAGGAAAGCTATTAAATTCGTAAAATAAGAATATGAATATTTCAGGCTAAAAACCGTACCTTTGCACTAATTACATTCCAAAAATTCAAATTC
>JANMZR010000190.1:0-9581 GCA_031383555.1 Cytophagaceae bacterium
GTATTTTACTTCGTTTGTAAACATAATTTTTATTTCAAATTTGTAAATATTGAAAACTGTGTAAGCCCACGTGTTGGATGAAACCCTTGGCTACCGACACTAAAATTTAATTTTTTAGTTTTCATTAAAAATCCTGTAGAAAATCCCGCCAATGTAAATTGATTTTCAAGTTTTAACTCCTGCCTTAATAGGTGGTTATATCCAAAATTTATTTGAAAATTTTCACTGATCAAGGCTTCAAATCCTATTATAACGTGACTTGCAAGTTTGTTGCCAAAGCCATTTTTTTGTTCAATTATCTGATTGTTAATTATGTTTCTTTCTTTGGCTTGGTCTATCAAAATATCCCATTGATGAATATGGTGCGCAGTAATCGAAAACCGAATGGGCATTTGTTCTGCTCTAAAACTTGCTCCCATTTGCACATCAAAAGGTAGAGATTGGGCGTCATTATTATTGAAATTTTTTATACGAGCACCCATATTTTTTATGACTAATCCATAGCTAATTTCCTTTTTAGGGTGTTTGAAATAGCCACCAAAATCAGCCAGCATAGCTAATGCAGAATAGGTCTCAATATTTGAGCCAACTAGCTTTAAATTAACACCAATTGATATATTGTTCACTTTTTGGGAGTGGCCAATTGTGAAGGCAAAATCACTTGCTTTGAATTGACTTGTTAAGTTGCCAGCGGCATCTGCTCCTTGAAATGTGCCATAATTAAGGTATTGTAAAGCAGTGGAAATATTACCGATTTTATTTAAATATTTACCATAACTTATTGTAGATGAGTTGCTTCCTGCCCAAAGGGGAACAAAATTTATTTTCAAATATTGTTTATTTTTTATTTGATTTAAAGCTGGGTTATTCAAAAATAAACTTGGGTCATCTTTTATTGCGGCAATATTTTGACCACCCAAGGAGGTAGTAAAGGCATCGGATGGCATATTTAAAAATGTATAACTCGACCAACCACCAAATTGTCCATAAACAAGGGATATTTTGAAAATAAATATTGAAAGAAAGGTTAATTTTTTGTTAAAAATCATTCAGAAATTTGCAAATTCTACTACAAATTAAACGTAATCTTGTTGAAATAAGGCATAAAATCTAATTTTAAAATTAGGAAATAGATAGCATTTGGCCTTAAATTTGATTTATAAATTAGATAATCACTGCTTTTTAATCCTAATTTTAATTTTCAACTATTTTAGTTTTCTAAAAAATATTTAATAATCGGAACTGGGCTAATTTGCCCCAAATCTTAAAATAAAACATAAAAATGCCAAAAAATGCTACCGAAAAATTTCTTTATGAATATCTTAATAATGCCTCACCAACTGGTTTTGAGAGTCCTGGCCAAAAAATTTGGTTAGAATATTTAAAGCCATTTATAGACGAAACTATTATCGATGTTTATGGTACAGCTGTAGGTGTAATAAATCCAGGTCAAGCTTATTCTGTCGTAATTGAGGCCCATGCCGATGAAATTAGCTGGTTTGTAAACTATATTGATGATAATGGCTATATTTTTGTGCGAAAAAACGGAGGTTCAGACCATATGATTGCGCCTTCGATGCGGGTTAATATTCATACAGATCAAGGTGTTGTGAAAGGTGTTTTTGGCTGGCCAGCCATTCATGTGCGTGAAGCAGCCAAGGAAACAGCACCAAAAGTAACGGAGATTTTTATTGAAGTAGGTGCTGCTAATAAAAAGGAGGTGGAGGAAATGGGTATTCACGTAGGAACTGTAATTACTTTTGAAGACGGCCTCATTGAAATGAACAATCGCTTTTGGGTTGGCCGTGCACTTGATAACAGAATGGGCGGCTACATGATAGCTGAAGTGGCTCGACGATTGAAAGAAAATAAAGTAAAATTGCCATTTACTTTATATATTGTAAATGCCGTTCAGGAGGAAATTGGCCTTCGTGGTGCCGAAATGATAGTGAGAAGATTGAAGCCGAATTTAGCAATAATCACGGATGTAACCCATGATACCCAAAGCCCAATGTATAACAAAAAGGAGCAGGGCGACCTCAAATGCGGTGGTGGACCTGTAATTTGCTATGGGCCAGCGGTTCAAAACAATGTGCGAGATATGATTATTGGGGTAGCCAAAGCTAAAGAAATTCCTTTCCAACGTCAAGCGGTTTCGAGAAGTACTGGTACTGATACCGATTCATTTGCCTATGCCACTGAAGGGGTGGCCTCAGCATTGATTTCCTTGCCTTTAAAATATATGCATACCACTGTAGAAACCGTTCATAAAGAAGATGTTGAGAATGTAATTAACCTAATTTATGAAACCTTATTGGTGGTAAAAGGAAATGAGGATTTTAGGTATTTGTAGCTGAAATTAACTATTTAAATATTAATTCAAAAAAATAAAATCTAAACAAAAATGAATTTTAACAGAAGAAATTTCATACAAAAAGCTGGATACGCTGCTGCAACTCCTTTTTTATTTTCGGAGCTAATTGCTTGCTCAACTGCCTCAAAATCAGGTGAATCTGATTCTTTGAAAGTTACTACAGCTGTTGTGGAACCAGGCCTAAATATATTTGGTATACAACTTTGGACCGTAAAAGAAGACATGGCTAAAGATGCTAAAGCTACATTGAAAGCAATGGCTAGCTATGGTTATAAACAAATTGAAAGCTGTGATACTGGTAAAGGAATATTTTGGGGAATGACTGCTGCTGATTTCAAAAAATATATAGACGATTTGGGTATAAGTATGGTTAGCAGCCATTGCAGTTCAGATTTTACAACTAAACCTGAAAAGGCCGATGAATTTAAGAAACTGGCCGATGAGGCTGCCTTAGTAGGCTTAAAATATTTACTAAATCCTTTTCCAGGTGAAGATGTAAAAACTACTGACGATTTCAAGAAAATAGCGGAAGGACTCAATCGCCAAGGTGAAATTACAAAGGCAGCTGGCTTGCGTACAGGTTATCATAATCACCATTATGAGTTTTTACCATTGGCTGATAAAGGAATAGGGGAGGAGATTCTTTTAGCCAATACTAATCCTGATTTGGTAGATTTTGAGATGGACTTATACTGGGTTGTAAAAGCTGGACAAGACCCTGAGGAATGGCTTAAAAAATACTCAAATCGATTTAAACTAGTTCATGTTAAAGACTTATATTCAGCTGAGAAAATCGCAGAAATTGAAGCCAAAGAAAAGCAAAATGGCTTTTGGCCTGTTGGTGGATCAACTGAACTAGGTAAAGGCCGCATCAATTTTCCTCAAATATTAAAAACTGCCAAAGAAAATGGTGTTGAAACTTTCATTGTTGAGCAAGAGCGTTTTGATAATTCAACCCCTTTGAATTCAGCCAAATTAGATGCGGAATATATGAAGGCTTTTAAATTTGTATGAGATGAGTAGGCCATTGGCAATAAGCAATGAGCAGATTTTTTAAAAACAAAAAAGCTCTGAATTTTTCAGAGCTTTTTTGTTAATATATCGAAGAATTATCTTAATTATTATTGTATGTTGCACCTTGCCAATTGCTTATTAACTATCGTTAATCCAATTTCAACACGGCCATAAATGCACTTTGAGGAATCTCAACATTTCCAACTAATCTCATTCGTTTTTTACCTTTTTTCTGCTTTTCTAATAGCTTTCTTTTTCGAGAAATATCACCACCATAACATTTAGCAGTTACATCTTTTCTTAAGGCTTTTACAGTTTCACGAGCGATAATTTTCAAACCAATTGCTGCTTGAATGGCAATATCAAATTGTTGACGAGGCATCAATTCACGCAATTTCTCACATAATCTCCGTCCCCATTCTTGGCTTTTATTTCGGTGAACAATAGCCGAAAGTGCATCCACTTTTTCACCGTTTAGCATAACGTCCAGTTTCACCAAATCACCCTCCCGATTCCCCAAAAACTCATAGTCTAGTGATGCATAGCCTCTTGAGATGGTTTTTAGTCGATCAAAAAAGTCAAAAACTACTTCTGAAAGCGGCATGTCAAAAATCAATTCAACTCGGTCGGAAGTCAGATAAACTTGATTTTTCAACATGCCTCGTTTATCCATACAAAGGCTCATTATTGCTCCAGTGTAATCGGCTTTTGTAATAATTTGGGCTTTAATATAAGGTTCCTCAATATAATTTATAAAATTGGGTTCGGGCATTTCAGACGGTGCCGAAACCCATATTTCCTCCTTGTCAGTTTTTACAACTTTGAATCTTACCGATGGTACAGTTGTAATTACCGTCATGTCAAATTCACGCTCCAAACGCTCTTGCACAATCTCCATATGCAACATGCCTAGAAAGCCACAACGAAAGCCAAAGCCCAAGGCAGCTGAGGTTTCTGGCTCCCATACCAATGATGCGTCATTCAATTGCAACTTTTCCATGGCATCACGAAGGTCCTCAAACTCAGTGGTATCCACAGGATAAATTCCAGCAAATACCATGGGTTTTACTTCTTCAAAACCTTGTACAATTTCTGTTGTTGGTCGGTCACGATGGGTTATTGTATCTCCCACTTTTACCTCTTTAGCCTCTTTTATTCCTGAGATTAGGTAGCCAACATCACCCGCCGAAATCACATCTTTAGGCTCTTGTTCAAGACGTAATGTACCAATTTCATCTGCATTATATTCCTTTCCTGTTGCAACAAACTTTACTTTATCACCTTTTTTGATAGTGCCATTTATAATTCTAAAAATAACCTCAATACCACGATAAGAGTTAAAAACTGAGTCAAAAATCAATGCCTGTAACGGTGCATTCGGATCTCCTTTTGGGGCAGGAACTCGCTCCACAATTGCATTCATAATATCCTCAATACCAATTCCTTCTTTACCCGAAGCATGAATAATCTCATCACGATCACAGCCTAAAAGATCTACTATTTGGTCCTTTACTTCCTCAGGCATGGCTCCTGGTAAGTCAATTTTATTTAAAACCGGTATGATGGTTAAATCATGATTGATGGCCAAATATAAATTACTAATTGTTTGAGCCTCAATACCTTGTGAAGCATCTACAATTAAAAGCGCTCCTTCACAGGCAGCAATGGATCTTGATACTTCATAAGAAAAATCGACATGACCAGGGGTATCAATCAAATTGAAAACATACTCTTGTGTGGCTGTTTTATAATTCATTTGAATGGCATGGCTTTTTATGGTAATGCCACGTTCACGCTCCAAATCCATATCATCAAGTAATTGAGCTTGCATTTGACGGTTCGAAACGGTATGTGTAAATTCTATCAAACGATCAGCTAATGTACTTTTTCCGTGGTCGATATGGGCAATAATGCAAAAATTGCGTATGTTTTTCATTAAGAAATCTTATTTTAAATGCAAAATTAGCTTTTTTTAGCCTTAAATGAAAATCGATTATTTTTAAAAACAATATTATCTTGAATTTATAAATCATTTCAATCGCCAATTTTAACCATTAAAAACAAATTGTAACGTGGTCTAAACTTTTACTCTTAATTTTAAGTTTGTGATTTATATCATTTACTGAAATTTGCAATTTACATGAAGCTAAAATTTGTGATTTATATTCAATTGTTTTTTTGTTTCACGATTTTTAGCCAAACTGAATCCTTAATAACGAAAGGCGACTCAACTTTTCCTGAAAGAAAGAAAGAATCATTTCTAAAAAATTTAATTTCTGACAATAAAAATCCAGAACAACCTAAGTTTCTACTATATCCAACTTTAGCTTTTTCGCCTGAAACAAGCTGGGAAATAGGCTTTTCAGCTTTAGAACTTTATTACGCCAAAAAAGATACCAATAATCGTTTAAGTGAAATACAATCATTCAATTTTTTTACTCTTAATAAACAATTTGGTTCTTGGATAGAGCATTTTTTATATTCAGATAAAGATCGTTGGTTTTTCTTAGGTAAAATAAGATTACAACGATTCCCTTTGAAGTATTATGGAATTGGTCCCACTGCAGGCAAGGAAAATGAACAGCTTGTAAACGCTAACTATATTGCAGTTAGAGAGCGGGTTTTACATAAAATTTCAAATAACTTTTTTGGTGGAATAGAATTTGATTTTCAAAAAATATTTAATGTTGAATTTGAAAAAAGCAAGTTAAATATACCAAATCCAATTGGTTTTGATGGCTCAAAAAACTTTGGGATAGGTATAGGTTTAGTCTATGATAGCAGGCATAATGCTATGAATGTACGAAATGGACTGTTTGCAGAACTAGCCTATTTGAATTATTCACCAAAATTAGGGTCTGACTTCAGTTTTAGCACCATTTCTACTGATGTTCGATTTTTTAAAACCGTTATTAAGAATCAAGTTTTGGCAGCACAATTTTTTGGTCAATTTGTAAATGGTATAGCGCCTTTCAACCAATTAGCGCTTTTGGGTGGAGAAAGTTTGATGAGAGGTTATTATTATGGTCGGTACAGGGATAATAATTTAATGGCGGCCCAAATTGAATACCGTTTTTTACCTTTTCCATTTAGCAAGCGATTTGGTGCAGCTGCTTTTATATCTTCTGGTACTGTTTTTCCGAAATTTAAATCAATACAGTTTAATAATATATTGCCTTCTGCTGGTTTCGGATTAAGGTATTTAGTTTTTCCTAAAAAAGATATATTTCTACGTTTTGATGTTGGTTTTACAAAAGAAGGACCTGCTTTTTATATTTTCAATGGTGAAGCTTTTTGAAAATTGATTTTAAATAACCGGTGCAATAGTTGGAATATATATTTAACCAAAAACAATTCAGTTCTATATTTGTGTTAGATTTTGCTTTAGAAACAAACAAACCGTTGCTAGAGGCATCGGTTTGTAAGAATTACACTTCATCAACAAACTAAAAACCAAATATTGTTTAAAAGCTGAGCTTTTAACAAATATAAGGAGCTGTAGGAGAAGGATTCGAACCTCCACAGGGTAGTTAGCTATAGCGCAAAAAAACTGATTCGTGGTCAACCCAATACGCTACGTTTGTTCTATTATCCCCACCCCCGAGACAGGAGGGCACGTCTGCCAGTTTCATCATCCTACAGTATAAACGTTCACAAATTTAGTAATTGTTCGTATATTTTGCAAATATTTTACTAAAATTGCTGGATAAATACAATATTTTTATAAAAAGTGCATTTTTGTTGTTAAATTTAAAATGAAAAAATACTATTTAACCCTTTTATTGAAAATATTTTAAAAAATATGGAAGTAAAATCTTTAGAAATTGATCAGGTCGATTTGAAAATATTAGCTCTATTGATGACGGATGCCAATATGCCATATACAGAAATTGGTAAAAAAGTATTCGTATCAGGTGGTACCGTACATGTACGTATGAAGAAAATGGAGCAAATGGGTATTGTAAAAGGTTCTCAGTTAATTATCGACACAGCTAAAATGGGCTGGGATATTTCAGCATTTTTGGGCGTTTACCTTGATAAAAGTTCAATGTATGAAGAAGTTGCCTCTCAAATGGAGAAAATACCCGAAGTAGTGAATATTCATTATACCACAGGGATTTATTCGATGTTTGTGAAAATACTTTGTAAAGATACCAAGCATCTGCGTGAAGTTTTGCACGATAAAATTCAAAAAGTTACGGGTATTCAAAGAACAGAAACCTTTATTTCATTGGAGGAAAGAGTGAATAGGCCGGCGCCATTTTTGGGGTGAAAACAATTGTTAAAAAGATAATCACAAAATGCAAAACTATCATAATGAGATTTCAATTTTGGAATCAGTATTTTTAACTAGAAAAATTAATATTTAATCAAAAAACAAAAAATATTATGAATAAGAAATCACCAATTTTAGCATTTTTTGCCGTTTTCCTAGGCTGGTTTGCCTATAAACAATTTGATTTTGAAGCCTTTAGATTCAAAAATGCTGTGGGCTATATTTACCTATTGGTAAGCATAGTAGCTGGTTATTTTTATTTCTAACCTTTAAAAAAGGAGGATTAAAACTATAATCAAATAATTAGCCATTTAAACAAAACAATAAGGTGCTATGTGGAATACTGTGGGTAATTAAATTTTAGCTTGGCAGTTTGGAAGTATATCATACTGATAAAATTGTCAATATTTCTATAACCTCTTGCTCTGTTTTTGGCTAATTGTATTTTTGAATTTGTTCCTTCTAATATTCCGTTTGTTATTTTATGTTTTGTGTAATTTACTATTCCTGACCAATGAGATTTTATCAAATTGGTGAATTTTATTAATGGTTTAATGTTCGAATCAATGACTAAATCGCACCAATAAGCTAAAAAAGATTCGGAATCTTCTGTATTGTCTAAATCCCAAAAATCGTCAAATAGCACTTTTAATCTGTATGCTTCTCCTATATTTGGGAGTAGTGTTATTAGGTTGTGTCTATCTTCTTTCTGCCTGTCGCTCAGGTTTTTATTAGCTTTAAGAAACACATATTTATGCCCTTTTAACATAGCATGACTTTTAGCTTCTGTAATTCGCAGTTCATCAAATGACTTATTTAATTGAGCTTTCAAATGATATCTATCAAAAACGATAGCTGCATTTTTGAACTCTGACTGCACGCCACTTATAAATGAAGGAGATAAGTCTATACAAACTTGCTCTATTGTATCTTTTTCACTCCCTTTTTCTTCTAAATAATCTGCAATTTTTGTAATCGTTTCAGCACCTTTTCCTGGTGTGGCATGCACTACTCGCCGTTGGTCCATATCTACGGCAATTGTCACATAATTATGCCCCTTTTTTGTACTCGTTTCATCTATACCTAAAACCTTAATATCCTTATGGTCAGCTTTTTGATAAGCTATTGATAGCCAATATCTAAAGAAATTCCACACTCTTTGAGGATACTCTCCCATTATACTTGCTACCTTATTTACTGGCATTTCTTGCTCAATTAATAACATTGAAAAGGCCTCAAACAACAAGGTAAAACCACTTCCAGCTCTAGCCCAAGGCACTTCAACTTGGATAACTTTGCCCTCTTGATCAATCACTCTTGGCACATTACAATGAATATAACACTCATGCTGAAAGAAGTTTAAATGCTTCCAAGTTCGCTCTTTATGGTCATAAATGGTGCTCTTACCATCTTTGTCTTTCCAAAAGTTACTTTTATTATGACTAATTTTTATGTCTAAAATGCGTTTTTCTCCATCAAGATTAAAACCTACGTTTTCAACAAACCAAGGTTCTTGCAAACCAAGTGCAAGGCTAAATATTTCTGTGCTATTCATAACACAAAAATAATAATTATTACCTTTACCCACTCTTAATCATATAGAGCCAATAATAATGAAAGATTACAAAGTAGAAACCTTAATTTATTATTTTAAATTCACTTTAGATAAGATGCATATCGCAAAGGATTCAAAAAAAGATATTTAAATAAAATTGGATGAATATGCTGCTAAAGGCTACAAACTTGCATCAACAAATGCTCCTAATTTTGGAGTAGCTATTTATATTTATTTGTATTTTGAAAAGGATGTTTAATTTTTTTAAACTTATTAACAATATTTTTAAGTTCAATTTTTTCCCTCGTTTTCGTTGGTATATTTTTATCGGCCCCAAGGCCTGATAAAAACTACCGACGAAT
>JANMZR010000217.1:0-8681 GCA_031383555.1 Cytophagaceae bacterium
CTTTAGAGCGTGGTGATATTTACCCAGGACTAAAAATTATTGAAGCGACTTCAGGTAATACGGGTATAGCTTTGGCTATGATTGCAAGGCTATATAATCTTGATATTGAATTGGTTATGCCAGAAAATAGTACAAGAGAAAGAGTATTAACAATGGAAGCTTTTGGCGCTAAAGTTATTTTGACAGGTGCCAAAGAAGGTATAGAAGGCAGCCGAGATTATGCTGATAAAATGGTGGCTGGTGGTGGATATTTTATGTTAAATCAATTTGATAATCCTGATAACTATTTGGCACATTACCGTACCACTGGGCCTGAAATATGGAGAGATACAGCTGGACAAATCACTCATTTTGTGGGTACAATGGGCACAACGGGCACAATAATGGGTACAAGCATGTACCTGAAGGAGCAAAACCCCAATATTCAAATAGTAGGTTGCCAACCATCGGAAGGCGCAAAAATACCCGGAATACGACGCTGGCCAGTAGAATATTTGCCCAAAATATATGATCCTAAGAAAGTAGATAGGGTAATGGATATTTCGGAAGAAGAAGCTCGTGCCATGGCCAATACCTTGGCAAAAACTGAAGCTGTTTTCGGTGGAATGAGTAGTGGCGGGTCCGCATCAGCGGCAGTCAGATTAGCCCAAGAGCTTGATTCTGGGGTAATTGTATGTATTATTTGTGATAGAGGTGATCGGTATTTGAGTAGTGATTTGTTTGGGTAACTGGGGTGCTTTAATTATGATTTTCTATTATCCAACCTCAAAACACAAAAGTCCGATTAGGCGAGACATAGTTCGTTAAAACACCTGATTTTTTGGAAATTTCGGCCCATTCTAAATTTTCAAATTTTATACTCACAATACCAGAAGTAGGCACATCGCCAATGTCGGCACCGGTGAGGTATTCGGCAATGTATGAGATATTAGGATTGTGGCCTACTACTATTACTTCTTTGTTTTGATGTTCTATCTCATTGATTATTAGTAAATACTCTTGCAAGCGTCCATCATACAAATCATCCTTATAAATTACTTTTTCAGAGTCAAATTTTAATTGGTCTGCAAATATTTCAGCGGTACGGGTGGTTCTTTCGGCTGGACTGGCGATAATTGCATCAATTTTTACACCTGATTCCGCCAAATTTCTCGCCATTCTTGCGGCGTCAATCATGCCAATGGTAGCCAATGCTCTATAAAAATCCTTTGAATTATTGGAAGTCATTTCTGCCTTTGCATGGCGTATTAAATGCAATATTTTCATATTCTAATCTGTTTTTTATTTTATAAAGGTAAAAAATAAGTGCAAAATCAAATCATTTAAAGCTGAGTAATATCAATAATTTTAGGCTCTGAATTGTCAATATTTAACTTATTTATTAAAGGCCGTCCCATATTTTCCCAGCTTATTATCATTTCATCTCCAGCCTCAAGTACTATTCCAGCTCCGAAACTAAAGCCTACAGTACCGAAATAATGTACATGCACATCACCCGGAATACGGTGATTGTCATATTTAAAGTGATGATATTCAAGATTTTGCAAGCTATGGCACATATTTTCTTCACCAGTTGAAATATTCCTTTCCCACACTATTTTATTATTTCTTTTTATGATTACATTTCCTAAAATATTTGAAAAATCTGTATCCAAAACCAACTCAGGGCCAATGGAGCAGTTTCTGATTTTTGAGGGTGCCAAATACAAATAGTTTTTCTTTTCCATCATATGATCTGAAAACTCATTGGCTGTTGCAAATCCAATTCTATGTGGATTTCCAGAAAGGTCATTAATATAAATTCCTGCAATTTCTGGCTCCTCTCCCCCATCTTTGGCATAATTTGGAATGCTCAGCATTTCATTATGTGCTTTTAATACTGTACCATTTCCTTTGTAAAACCATTCTGCCTGTGCACCAATTTCACCCAAATTTGGTTTGCCACCATCAACTCCAATTTGATACATTTTGATGCTATCAGTGGCTACATTATTATTGATGGCCTCGTGCATTTTATTGCGATTTTCAGCACTCGCACTATGGGTAAGCCCTGTGCCTGACACCATCAAAAAACGAGAATCTAGAGGATGATGAATTGGGGTAATCAACTGATAATCTGATTGTCCTAAATATATTTCGTCATAATCTAGTAGCGTTTCTGAAAGATATTCCAAAACAATTTCTGACATTTTCAAACCAGTATTTATGCTACTTCTTGCTAAATCAAATACGGTTTTGAACTTATTTATCAATCGAAGATTTGGCTCTTCTACCAAAGCTACAAATGTTTCAGCATCTCTTTTTAATTGAACTATTCTCATTATTTTTTTTATTAAAACAAAATTGTAAAGTACTGAAAATGTGGGTTTAATTTAGTCCTAAAATCAATAGAGAACTTTATATGTATAAATCACAATCGAGCCAAACATGCTCAAATTTATTTATACAAACCCGAAAGCCAAGCCCAATAAAAATATCCCGTAAGAGGGTATTTTTGTGAACATAAGCAAGGCAAGCGCTGCTAATAAGGCAAATATTGCCCAATAGTCGCCAGACTCAATAATGGGAATTACAAACGTAACTGCCGCAGCCAAAGTGATTCCAGATGTACATGCATTTATACCTTGTAAAGAGGCTCTAATTCCCCTATATTGTTTGAGTTGGCTCCAAATTCTAATTACAAAAAATATCAGAAAAGTGCCCGGCAAAAAAATACCCGCAGCACCTACTGCACTTCCCAATATTTGCTCCCAAAAACTATGGCCTTTTAAGGCCAAAGCACCCAAATAAGAGGTAAAAGCAAAGACAGGACCCGGTGTTGCTTGTGAAAGTGCCATGCCTGTTAGGAAATCGTCAGGCCTGATAAGTTGCTTGAAATTTACAAATTCAGTATAAAGTATAGGTGCCAAAACGTGGCCCCCACCGAAAACAAGGCTCCCATTACGATAAAAATTTTCAAAAAGTCGGAAAGGTAAATAATCGGTAAAATGACCTAAAAGTGCCAGAAATACCAAAAATATCCAGAACAAATGAAAATTGGCCCAAGGAATAATTATTTTATGGGTTTGCTGTTTTGGAAATGCTTTATAGTTTAAAGAAGTTGCTACTCCTCCTACTATTAAAACTATTGGGCAAATCCATGGCGATTTTATAAGAAATGACAATACAGCGGCAAAAATCATCAGTGTATAATCAAGTTTTGTTTTTAATACTGATTTTCCAATTGCAAAACCTGCAAAAATTAAGAAAGCAATACCTACAGGTTGAATGTATCTGATTATTTCACGATTTCTCAAATAGGTCATGCCAAAAGCTGCAGCCGTCATTATGAATACTGCAGGCATAATCCAAATTGTAAGTGTGGCATAGGCTAAAACTGGCCCCCCCAGTTTAAAACCTATTGCAGTTATCATTTGTGTGGAGGTAGGGCCTGGCAAAAATGAACAAAGGGCTTGAATTTCCAAAAGGTCGGCTTCTGATAGGTATTTCTTACGCTTCACTAGCCTTTCCAAATACATTGCATAATGAACCTGAGGCCCCCCAAAAGAGGTAAAGGCTAAAATAAATACATCTTTAAGAAATGATTTAAACTTCAGAATTTTCAAGCTATTAAAATAGGATAAACAAATATAAATTTTAAAGCTTAAAATTCATAAAAGACTAACAAATAATATACTGTTGGGCAAAAAAAAATTTGGCGATACCAAAGGTTTTTTCGCCAAATTTAAAAGCTAATCATTTACAATTATGAAGTTATACATTCATCAATAGAATTCCTAATAAAAAAATGATAAATTTTATACTTTTTATCCTAATATTCATAATATGTTTTGTATAAACTTTAGATGTATAGGCAAATTGGAAAAAATATATAGATTTCAATTTTCTAAAATTAGAGCAAATGAAAAATCTATTAAAAATGGCTAGAAATTACTTCTTAAGTCCAAGTTCAATTAACCTTTCGTTCAGAAATTCACCAGCTGTCATATCGACATAAAGCTTGGGTGTTTCAATTGTTACACAAGAATCCAAACATTTCAAGTTCATTTCTGAGCGGGGATGCATAAAGAATGGTATTGAAAACCGACTAGTTCCCATTTTTTCACGAGGTGGATTTATTACTCTATGAATGGTTGATTTCAATTTATGATTAGTAAGCCTATCGAGCATATCGCCCACATTAACAACTATTTGGTCGGGTACAGCAGTAATTGCTATCCATTTACCATCACGACGGAGCACTTCCAAACCTTCAGCTGAAGCACCCATCAATAAGGTAATCAGATTGATATCACCATGTGCAGCGGCCCTTACAGCGCCTTCAGGCAATTCATCAGGGTTGGGTATTGGAAAATAATGAATAGCACGTAATATTGAGTTGCCATGTTTTACTTTAGCTTCAAAATAATTTTCATCCAAATTTAAATATATGGCAATCGCTTTTAAAAGTGTCTTACCAGTATTCTCAAAAGTATGATAGGTTTCAAGAGTAAGATCTTTAAATTTCGGGAATTCTTTTGGAAAAATATTATCTGGATATTCCTCCCAAATTGGATCGCCATCATTCACAAATTCTTGACCAACATGGTAAAATTCTTTCAAATCGGCCACTTTAAATCCTTTGGCGGTTTCTTTACCTTTACCAATATAACCACGTTGCCCTGCTATTCCAGGAATATCGTATTGGCTCTTCAGCTCTCCATCTGAATAAAAAAATTGCTTTATTTCTGCATACAAATTTTCACGGAGCTCATCGGTAAGCCCATGATTTTTAATGGCCACAAATCCGATATTATTAAAAGCTTGGCCTAGTTTTGCAACAAACTCTGCTTTTAATTTAGGGTCGCCCAACTTAAAATCGTTTAAGTCTAACGAAGGAATTTGGTCTAATAGTTCAGGCTCCATGCTTTTTTGGTTTGTTCTTTTTAGTTTTTTGTTTATGAGTTGGGGGTTTGAAAGTTTGAAAGTTTAGAAGTTTTATTTCAAAGAAAAATTTTTCAAACTAATTTCAAACTCTCAAACTTCTTTCAAACTTTCAAACTATTTTCAAACGCTCAAACTTTTTTACATCCTTTCTTCAACTTTTTTCCAGTCGACTATGTTCCAAAATGCTTTTATATAATCTGCTCGTTTGTTTTGGTATTTCAAATAATAAGCATGCTCCCAAACATCAAGGCCTAAAAGAGGCTTGCCTGTAACATCAGCCCCTTTCATTAGTGGATTGTCTTGATTTGGGGTTGAACCAATAACTAATTTACCATTTTTCTGCACCAACCATGCCCAACCTGAGCCAAATCGACCAGTTGCTGCTTTCGTAAACTCCTCTTTAAATTTTTCCATTGAACCAAAATTAGCATTTATTGCATCCATTAAAGCTCCTGATGGTGCGTTTGAATTTGGCGTTAAACTTTCCCAAAAAAAGCTATGGTTCCAATGCCCACCACCATTATTTCTAATTGGCGGGGGCAATTTTATACCGATGGCCATCATTTGTGCTAATGTCGAATTCTCATATTTCGAACCAATTATTGCTTTATTCAAATTGTCGACATAAGCCTTATGGTGGCGCCCATGGTGAATTTCCATGGTCATTTTATCAATATTTGGCTCTAAAGAATCTGTCGCATAAACTAAAGCAGGCAAAGTAAATACTGTAGCTTCATTCATCAAATTATCTAATGACATTTTTTTGAGGCCTAAAGGATAATTAGTTTTTAAAAATAAATTTTTAGCATTTGTTGCAAAAGCACCAATACCTAGTCCGCCTGCCAATACCGATTTTATAAATGATTCTCTTTTCATTTGTTATATTTTTTTAAATTAGATTAAAAATAAATTTACCTATAAAATTAATGATTTCTATTCATATTTTATCCTACTCAAAATACTTCTGCCTAAAGTAATTTCGTCGGCATACTCAAGTTCGCCACCGATTGGAATACCTCGAGCGATAGTACTTATTTTTATATTAAATTCTTTGAGTTTTTTGGTTAAATAAAAGGCTGTTGTATCCCCTTCCATGGTTGGACTCAATGCCAAAATAATTTCTTTTATTTCAACATTTGACTCCACTCTTTTTATCAATTCATTGATTTTTAAATCGTTAGGCCCAATACCATCCAAGGGTGAAATAATACCACCGAGCACATGGTATTGACCAAAATATTGGGAAGTATTTTCAATGGCCATTACGTCGGGGAGGTCTTCAACCACACAAATAACGGCATGATCACGCTTATGACTTGTGCAGATAGCACAAAGTTCGTCGTCAGAAATATTGAAACATTGCTTACAATAGCCGACTTTTATACGCATTTCTAACAATGCATCAGCAAGTTCGTGGCTTTGTTTTTCATCCCTTTTTAATAAATGCAAGACCAAACGCAATGCCGATTTTTTGCCAATGCCTGGCAAACGAGATATTTCATTTACAGCATTTTCAATGAGTTTGGAAGGAAAATTCACAAGAAATAATTAGATTGTACGAAGCCAAAAAACAAAAAAGAAAGGAAATTGAGAAATACTATAATAATTCGGCAGAAATACCTCTATTACAAATCGCATTACGCATTGGTACTAATTCATCGAAATCACCAATTTTAACACTACATTTTCCTTTATAGTGGATAATCATAGTACATTGTTCGGCTTGCTCACGATTATGTTGGCACACATCGACTAAGGTTGTAATTACAAAATCAAAAGTATTTACTTCGTCGTTGAACACAACTAAATTATATACCTTTGCCTCAACAACTACATCGTCGAGTAAAATGTCTGTATCAATTTCAGGATATTCGTAGTTTTCCATTTTTAAAACTGAAGTGGGACGACAAATATAATATAAAATGATAAATTCAAAAACTTCTTTGAAAAAAATTACAATTTATTTATACTAATTTTAAATTTTATTGGTAATAATCCCTTTTTTACTAAAATTCCTAATTTCAAATAACAATTTTAAACATGACTACCACTTTAGCTATATCCATTCTAATTGTTTATTTTGCCCTATTAATCATAGTTGCTCACTATACCTCAAAAGACGCCGATACCAATACTTTTTTTACTGCCAACAAGCAATCGCCTTGGTATTTGATAGCTTTTGGAATGATAGGTACAAGCATTTCGGGTGTTACTTTTATTTCAGTTCCTGGAGCGGTGGGAAGCCTCAACTTTTCTTATTTTCAAGTAGTGATTGGTTATGCAATTGGCTATTTGGTAATAGGTACTATACTTATGCCAATGTACTACAAGCTCAATTTGATTTCAATTTACACTTATTTGGAAAAAAGATTTGGCTTTTGGTCGTATAAAACGGGGGCAGGATTTTTCATTTTTTCACGCACAATAGGCTCAGCAATAAGACTTTATGTAGCTGTAAATGTGCTATATTTGGCGATTTTTGAGAAATTAGGCGTTTCTTTTGAAGTTACGGTAATGATTACGATATTGCTCATTTGGGTTTATACCTACAAAGGTGGTGTAAAAACAATTATTTGGACCGATACCCTTCAAACATTTTTCCTATTAGCGGCTTTAGTGATTACCATAGTGCTTATTTCTCAGAAAATGAATTTGGGCGTTGCTGATTTGATTTCAACAGTAAAAGACAGTAAATATTCTAGTATTTGGATTTGGGAGATAGACGATAAACATTATTTCTGGAAAGATATACTTTCTGGTGCTTTCATTGCAATAGTTATGACGGGCCTCGATCAAGATTTAATGCAAAAAAACTTGACTTGCAAAAGTATTGGTGAAGCACAAAAGAACATGTTTTGGTTTTATGTAGTACTCGTTTTTATTAATATTCTTTTCTTGAGTTTAGGTGCCCTTTTATATTTGTATTCGGCTCAAATGGGGCTTGAAATTCCACCTAAAACTGACGATTTGTACCCTTCATTAGCCTTGGGAGGGCAATTTGGAGTATTGGCGGCCTGCACATTTTTGTTAGGAATTACTGCGGCAACTTATGCAAGCTCCGATTCGGCTTTAACCGCCCTCACTACCTCCTTTTGCATTGATTTTCTTGACTTTGAAAATAAGGAAGAAACCTACCGACAAAAATATAAAAACTACGTGCATATTGGTTTTTCAGTTTTGTTTTTTATGGTAATATTAATATTCAAAAGGCTTAACAGTCAAGAAGTTATATCAGCTGTATTCAACATTGCAGGTTATACTTATGGCCCTCTTTTGGGCTTGTTTAGCTTTGGATTATTTTTCCAAAAACCATTGAAAGATTCGCTAGTACCAGTTGTTTGCTTAATCTCACCACTATTAACTTATCTGATCGATATCAATTCAAAAGAATGGTTTAACGGGTATCAATTTGGCTTTGAAAAGTTGATTTTGAATGGTGCAATTACGTTTATAGGTTTGTATTTATTGACATTTGTTAAAAATGATAAAAAGTTCGATTCAAAAACAATTGCTAATTAATTCAACCTCAATTAGTATTCATTGTGAAAAATTTATAATCAGGAATTAAAACAAAAAAATCAATAAAAAATCTAATTTTAATACCCTTCTTTTAACCTAAATATAGTATTTTTGAAGCGAATCAATTATTTATCGAACAAAAGCAATTTGAATTCATTTTCTTTTTAAAAAAGGATCATGTCATGTGATTTTGTTTTTATTTTTTACCAAAAGGGAGTTTAACTTCACAGAAATTA
>JANMZR010000256.1:0-3237 GCA_031383555.1 Cytophagaceae bacterium
AGGGTTGCAATGTATTTTTCACCATTAATCGCCATCACTATTTCTGTAAGATAGCCTGGTACTTTATAGGCTTCTAAGGCTCCATATTCTTCTTTATTTTCTGCCTTTTGAATAAGTGTACTCGTGCCGTTCAAAACATCATAACGCCTAAATTCTGACTTTTGACCTGATGCGCCTGTGCCAATTAAGGTATAAAATATATAATTTCCATCTGGAGAATATTCAATACCGTATAATTTTTGTGGCCCAGCGCCTAAATTGATTGGATTACAGCCCGAAACTCCACCATTTGTTGAGTCAAAATTACAAACCATTATTTGGTTAAATGGAGGAGCTGATATAGCCGAAATGAGTTTTGTGCCATCAGGTGAAAATTTAAGTTGACCCATTTCATTTTTCCCCGCCCCCACACCTGGCGATTGCCTTGGTCCTTGAATGCCCAATTTAGTTATTGTAAAGGTATAATAATTACCATCATTACCAGCCACCACAGCATAATACCCTTCAAAAGTTGCAGTTTTATAATATTTTGAAACAGTTAATTTGCCGTTCATATTATTCAAAAGCTTTATATTTTTATCAATTACGGAGGCATCACCCTCAACTTTTCCACTGTTATCAATTAAAGTATAGGAAAGTGCGCCGTCTTCATTAACAGTTAATACATAATATTGTGTGGTGGCAATGGTATCGGCCTCCATTTTAGGTATTATTATTGTCTGTTTAGCTTTCTTATTATTTCCAGAAATATTTGTTGCGATAATTTGGCCTTGGCTACCATAAATAGTTGAGCCATCAGTACTAAACATATACCTTTGATAATGAAAAGGATTTGGATTTGATACTGAACTTGCTGCTGTGGCTGTGTTTAATATTCCTGAATTTTCATAGTCTTCACCTATTGGGTATTCTGTTGCAAAGGCAGCATTACCATGATTGGCCACTCTTTTAATGCCGTTTCCAAAATGGTATTCAGCAATTGATTGAAGAGGAGGGTTGGGTGTTCCACAAATTACAACTGAAATACTGGCAGATATTGAACACTCTGAAACGTTATCGGTAACTTTTACTGTATATAAATCAGAAGTAGTAGCTAAAAGAGTGCTTCCTGTTGAATTATCCGGATACCATTGATAGGTAACCCCGGATGGGGCAAAACCTTTATAGGGGTCAAGCCGTAAGTCGGCACATAAACTTGTATCTCTTTTCGAATAAGTACCTAAAAAATAAGGTGCTCTTGGGGCATATCTTATTGTTACGTTTTGAGTAATTGGAGTTCCAATTGTTGGTGTAAAAGTAACAGCATAAGTTCCCGCTGTTAGATATTGATGGTTCACAACTTTCCCAGAAACTATTGGGGATCCATCACCAAAGTTCCAGTTGCCGCCTGTTGAATTGATAGTTGTATCGACAAAAGTTGTAGCAGAATAATATATGTTGGAGGGGTCGGCCGGGGTATTAGGTTGTCCCATGTTATTAAAAGGTGGTACAGTACCTAAAACTGAAGCATAGTCTATAGCACAAGGATTTGTAATTTTTATCTGGCCTATTGATAAATTGAAACAAAAAATCAATAAGCCTATTACTCCAATTAAAAATTTGGAGTTGAATGGAATATTGAAAGATATTTTACGTTTTAAAATCACTGGACTTTTTTGAATTATATAACGTATTTTATTTGAATTTAGATTTAACAATTGCCAACATTTTTTATAAAAAGTACTATTTATTTACTAAAATACGCATTATTGATTAAATTTGTTATTCACAAACGATTATTCGGCATACTAAATTTTTAAAATTAATTCAATTTTTGAACATACAAAACAAAATATCACATAAAATTAGCTTTTTGTTACCGCTACTAATGGTAGTATTGAGTTTGAAAATTAAAGCGCAAGATCCTTTATATTCCCAATATTATGCGGCTCCCATGTATTTGAATCCAGCTCTTACGGGTGCTTCAAATATTCCAAGAGTTACACTTAATTATAGAAGTCAATGGCCAGGTTTAAGTGCCAATTTTGTAACTACTTCTTTTTCTGCAGATCATTTTATTGAAAAATATAATTCAGGTATTGGCCTTTTGTTTACTTCAGACAATCAATATGCCGATTTGAATACCACTAATATCGGCCTTTTATATTCTTATAATCAAACAATTACGGATAATTTATCTGCTCGATTTGGCTTGCAGGGTTCATACAATTCACGTGGCCTTGGCAATAATTGGCAAAGTTTTACTTTTGGTGATCAGTTGGATGCCAACGGCAACCCAACTGGAGGAGCCACCAATGATCCTATTGCGAGTAGAGAAAGGCCACAATTTAATTATGTAGATTTTTCAACGGGAACAGTACTTTATAATGATAATTTTTGGGCTGGACTTGGTGTAAAACATTTAAATAGACCGAAATATAATTTGATAAAAGATGCCACCACTCCAGTTAGAATTCCAATGCTATTTAGTGTGCACGGTGGCTATAAATTTTTCCTTCCAAACGGATTAATTGATGGGGGTTTTGGTGAAGATCTTGATAATGAAAAAAGTATCTCTCCTTCATTTGTTTATGAAAAAAGAGGACCTTACCAACATTTAGACGTTGGAATGTACTTTACCTATGCACCAATGATAATGGGAGCTTGGTACAGAGGCCTACCCGTTTTTAATAAGGAATTGGATGGTGTAACCAAAAATGTAGCAGCTATATTTATGATTGGCTATAGACAAGATAACCTTACTTTTGGTTATAGCTACGATGCTAATTTATTGTCAAAACTTTCAGTAACGGGTGGAGCCCATGAAATTTCTATTTCATACCAAGTTGCGCTCGATAAAAAAAGCCCTTCTTATAAAAGAAAAAAAGCGAAACCGATACCTTGCCCTAAATTATAATTTATCTTCTTCTTCTTTTTCTTTTCGCAGTTTTTTTACGAGCATTATATTTTTCATTTATTAAAGCTTGCTTGCCTTCTGCCAAATCATTTAATTTATCGCCCAAAGCTCCAACTGTAAGTCTATTATTTTCGGCTTGCTGGGCCAAAGTACCTTCTAAGGCCTTAATTTTAGTCTCTAATTTGGTTTTTTCATCTTTAGATTTTATCAATGAAGTATTGTACGCTTCACTTATTGATATTTTTTCAGCTTGTAGTTTTTGTACCTGGGTATTTAGTGCTTGTATTTGAGCTTCAAATATTGATTTATTAGCGTTTAGTTGATCATTTTCTTTTCTTTCT
>JANMZR010000267.1:0-7190 GCA_031383555.1 Cytophagaceae bacterium
GACGAAATGTCACTCGATAAACCTTATTTTAGTTTCGATAAAAACGATTGGCATTTTGTGGCTTTAGATAGTGTGCAAAAGAAAACCGATGGAAGCTGGTATACCGCTAATTTGGGCGAAGCACAAACCGATTGGTTGAAAAATGACCTGGATAAAACAGAAAAAAATACAATGATTATTTCACATATTCCACTACTTTCGGCATGTGTATTTTTTGATGGAAGTAATATGAAAAACGGTAAATGGGAGGTGCCAGGCTCATGGATGCATACGGATTCTAAGCAAATTTCTGAAATATTTCATCAGAAAAGTAAAGTGAAATTAGCTGTTTCAGGGCATATTCACCTCACCGATCGGGTTGACTATAACGGAGTTAGCTACCTTTGCAATGGGGCAGTTTCGGGCAGATGGTGGTTTGGCAAATACCAACATACACCTGCAGGTTATGCTATAATTGACCTTTTCGATGATGGTAGTTTTACAAATTCTTATGTTGAATATTCGGCTTAATTTTTCTTTCAAATTCGAAAAATAAATCAATTTATTCGGTACTATAAACTTTCAGTCCAACGATTCCGATAATAATTAAAATTGTAAAAAATAGTTCCAAAAAAGCAATTTTTCCTTTAAAAAATAATACTTCAGCTACCTTGAGAAGAATAATAGTTAGGGCGGTCCAAATTGCAAAAGCAGTTGAAGTTGGCACTTTTTTTAACGCTAAAGAAAAAAAATAAATATTACCTATGCCACAAACAATATAGCCAAGTAAGGGTAAAAGGGTGCCATAACTAAAATTTGGCTGAAATATTTTGCTCCAATTTATAAATCGTAACTCATTGAATTTCATAAACTTAAGGCTGTAAGTCCAAGCAACTTCAAATGTAGCGGCAATAGCTAGGTATATCCAGTGCAAATTATTGAGGTTTTATTTGTAATGTTCAATTTAAAAATATTTTCCCAAAATAAATATTCAATATATTTTGTTATTTCGAGATTGTAAAACTTAATGATATCGATAATTGAAAGTTCTATTAATTCATTTTAACTCTTCAAGAGTTAAAAACCCTTGAAGAGTATTCTAAAATTATTCATTACTGACAACAAAACAGAAAATCACTTTTTAAATAGTGTATGTAATATGCTTTCTCAATTTCTTCATCTGTGAAATTTCAGCTTCATAAACCTGTTTCACTCCATCTCCGTTGGCAATTTCCACATCACGGATGTCACGCACAAGTCGTTGAAAACCTTGTGGTTCAACAGACGCTGAATGGTCGGAACCCCACATGGAGCGGTCTAAAGTAAAGTGGCGTTCCACAAAAGTTGCTCCCAAAGCAACCGCAGCCACTGTTGTCGCTAAGCCAACTTCATGGCCTGAATAGCCTATTGGTGTATCAGGAAACATATTTTTCAAAGTTGTAATCATTTGCAAATTCAATTCAGTGGGCTTACAAGGGTAAGCTGATGTTGAGTGTGCTATCATCAAAGGATAATTTAGGTCAAAAGCCCTGATAAAACTGACAGTTTCTTGAATTTCCTGTAAAGTTGACATGCCCGTTGAAATCATAAAAGGTTTACCTGTATGAATTATTTTTTCAACTAATTCAAAATCAGTCAAAGAAGCAGATGCCAATTTATACATAATTGGATCAAATTGCTCTAAAAAATCAACTGACTGCACATCCCATGGCGATGCAAACCAGTCCATTTTATTTTGCAAACTGTATTGGTCAATCATCGAATATTCCAAGCCACCAAATTCGGTTTTACGCTTATAGTTGATATAGCTCATTCGACCCCAAGGTGTATCACGTTGTATTTCCCATTGGTCGAGTGGTACAGCTAGTTCAGGCGTGCGTTTTTGAAATTTCACTGCATCAACTTTCGCAGTAACTGCTTCATCAATAAGCTTTTTGGCTATTTCAATTGAGCCATTATGATTAATCCCAATTTCGGCGATAATATAACAAGGCTCGCCTTCACCAACTTTTCTTCCAGTTTTTAGTGTAACTTTTTTCATTGTTTTTAATTTTTTTTACGTTGAATAAATGAAAATTTATTAATCAATTATTGGTGTTTTTATGTTGAATAATTAGTTCTGCAAACTCTCTAAAAGCTCCATCGCCACCTTTGTTTTCGCATATATAATTGGCCAGATTTTTCACAAAAGAGATTGCGTCAGATGGACAGGCTGTAAGCCCAACCACTTTCATAATTTCTAGGTCATTTACGTCATCACCTATATATGCTATTTGCTCTGACGAAAGATTTTTTTTTAATAACATTTCTAAAAGCAACGACGATTTATCTTTAATACCTAGATGTAATTCACTGATCTTAAGCTTCTCAGCTCTTTTCTTTACTGAAAGTGAAAGCTCTCCTGTAATAATTCCTGTTTCTATGTTTGCCAAGTTTCTGAGGCGCTCCACACCCATTCCATCTCGGATATTGAACTTTTTCATTTCTTCGCCATTGCCGCTATAATACACACCGCCGTCGGTTAACACGCCATCACAATCTGTCAATAATAATTTTATTTTTGATGCCTTTTCTTTTATCTCTTCTAAATTCATTTTTCTATTTTTATTTTCGTAGAGGCTAAAGCCTCGTGCTATTCATCTCGGGCTATTCAAAAAACAACAAACTATATCGCCGTCCAGCCACCATCGACCACTAAATTGGCCCCAGTCATATAAGCTGATGCGTCACTTGCTAAAAATATCAATGCACCTTGGTAATCATTAGCTTTTGCCATGCGTCCAAGCAAAGTTTTAGCTGAGTAGTTTTGGTTAAAAAAATCATCCTGATTATTCTCAACACCTCCCGGAGATAGGGTATTAACTCTAACTCCATTTTTTCCCCAATAAGCCGCCAAAAAGCGAGTAAAATTTATCACAGCACCTTTTGTAGCAGGATAAGCCGCTGATTTATAGAATGTTTGCTTGCCTGATTCATTTTTATAAATTGTTTGGTCAGGTCCAACCATCCCATAAGTTGAGGCAATATTTATGATAGAACCACTCTCTTTTTTTGCCATTTCGCTTCCAAATATTTGCGAACATAAAAACACGCCAGTCACATTTACTTCCAACGATTTCCTGAATGCCTCAACTGGATAATTTTCAAAAGCAGAAAGTTCTTCGGCCATCGCTGGATTTTCAAACATATCGTTGATGGCTGCATTGTTTACCAAAACATCAATTATTCCATATTTTGCTAAAATGATTTCCTTGGCAAATTTTATTGAACTTTCATCGGTTACATCCAAACCAATTCCTATGTGGTTTGGCCCCAATTTTTCAGCAAATAATTGAGCTACTTTTTCATCCAAATCGGCTACTACTACATTGGCTCCAACAGCCGCCAATGCCTCACAATGCTTTTGGCCAATCAGTCCCAAGGCACCAGTTACAATTGCTGTTTTGTTATTTAGTGAAAATAAATCTATCATTTCACAACTTCTAATTGATTACTTGCCTTTGGCTTAATATTATAATTACTCACTTTTCTGAACACAGCTTCAAGTACATCCCCTTTCAAATATTTTTTTATATCGTCACCTTCAATTGCTCGTTTTACAATTTGCAATACTTCATAATAAGCTGATAATGTATACTTTATGTCTTCATCCCTATGGCTAAAACACATATTATGAAAGCCTGCCCATAGTATTCCTCTTTTTATCATTTCCTGTTGCATAAGTGTTTTTAGCTCCAAACCATTGCCAGCTTCAGGCAAAAATGTAACCATGGAGCGGCAATTATAGCCAATACATTTAGTGTAGTTTTGCATGTCAAGCACTTCTACAATATTATTATATCCATCTTTCAAAACGGCGCCTTTTTCGTTCAAATATTGTGGCACATTTTTCTTTCTCAATTCTAAAATGGTAGCTTTACATGCAGCTAGAGAAAGTGCCTCACCACCAAAAGTTGTATAGCTAAACACCTCATTATTAAATAATTCCATCACATCGGCACGGCCCGTTAAAAAAGCGATTGGCATTCCGTTGGCACAAGCTTTTGAATAAACTGCGAGGTCTGGTTTTACATTAAAATACTCTTGGGCACCTCCTAATGCTATTCGGAAGCCTGTCCACATTTCATCAAAAATGAGTAATGTGCCATTGGATTTGCAAACGGCGGCCAATTCTTCTAAAAACCCAGGTTTTGGTGCTTCAAAAATGAATGGCTCTAAAATTAAAGCAGCCACGGTGTCATCCAAAGCAGCTATAACCGACTGAATATCATTGTATTCGAATGTATAAGTAAGGTTTTGAATGGCTTCGGGAATACCTGCATTGCGGCTTGTAATTCCAATATACCAATCGTGCCAACCATGATAGCCACAGCAAAATATTTTTTCACGCCCAGTAAAAGCACGTGCCACTCGCACTGCTGCTGAGGCTGCATCAGCACCCGTTTTTGTTATTTTTACGGCTTCAGCATTAGGAATAATTTCTTGAATAAGTTCCGAAACTTCTACTTCAAGAGGGTGCATAAGTGAAAAAGTGATGCCTTCTTCCAACTGTTTTTTTATTGCAAAATCAACCGCCTGATAGCAATAGCCAAGTGAAATCGGGCCAATTGCTGAATTAAAATCAATATATTCGTTGCCATCAACATCCCAAACATGGGAGCCTTTGCCACTTTGTATGTATTTGGGTGCCACTCCATTTGTAAACTGGCCTGGCCCTTTTGCCAAGGTTTGCGTTATTGGTTTTTGAACATTCTTTGCTCGACTAAATAATTCATTTGATTTGGCGATGTTTGGGAAATTGATATTGTTCCTTATTCCGTTTGGCATAGTTTTTATTAGTAAAAAAAGTTAAATTTTAGTTGTTATTAAATTACTTTTATTCTGCAAAAGCTGTTAAAGCGATTTCATGTTGAAAATCACTTATTTCAATATCAAGAATTCTTTCAGCTATTTTATTGCCTGTAAAACCTTCATATTCAAGTACTTTGTTTAACAATGAAGGCTTAAACCATTTTTCATTTAATGCCATTGGCAAAACATTGGCTGTTTTTTGGTGTTTCAAAAGGGTTTCGGCTACTATTGAATATAAACCACCTGTTAAAAAATGATCCTCCAAAGTCACCACTAAATCTGAAGCAGCAGCTACCTCTAAAATCACTTTTTCATCAACAGGTTTTAGACTTCTCATATTTACAAGTCCTACTGATTTTCCATGGTTTTTCAATATTTGAAAGGCAATTATAGCTTGCTCAAACAACATCCCATAAACCAAAATGGTAATTTCTGTACCTTTGGCCACTACCTCAGCTTTTCCTATTTCAAATTTCGTATCGTGCTGATAATTACTTTTTCTGGTATTAATTCTAACATAAGCAGGTGATGGGGATGCCCAAATTTGAGGTAATAATAGCAATAAATCTTCTTCATCAGCTGGGGCAAAAACCGTCATATTCGGTATGCCACGCATTAAAGAAATATCCTCAATGGCTTGATGAGTAGGCCCATTGCCATCGGACAAAAAGCCAGGGATAAAACTGCTTAATTTGATGGGTAAATTAGGAATACCCACATCGGTTCGGATAAATTCGAAAGCCCGCATGGTTAAAAAAGACGCCAATGCATGCACTACAGGCACACGCCCACGTAAGGCCAAGCCCGCAGCTGCGCCAATCATAGTTTGCTCGGTAATACCTGTATCAATAAACCTATTACCTAAGTTTTGAGGCATATTACGTACTAAAGCTCTATTTTCGGCCGTCAATACTATAAATCGATCATCGACTAAAGCTGTATTCAATAGAAGTTCTTCGTATATCATTATTATCTAACTACAAGTATTTCTGACTCAATATTTGCAAAAGAATTACCATACAATTCGTCTAATAATTCATCAATTTCTTGCTCTGTAAAATTGCAAAACCAACGGTCGGCTCGGGCTTCAATACTTGGCAAACCTTTACCACGAACAGTGTCGGCAATTAAAACTGAGGGTTTATTTTCCTCAAAAGGAAAGGCATTTAAAGTCGTTTCCAATTCGTCAAAATCATGTCCATTAATACGTTTTACGGCTGCTCCAAATGCAAGAAATTTATCAGTTAAAGGCTCTAAGGGAATCAATTCTTCTGTAGGCATATTGGCTTGAAACTTGTTTCGATCTACAATAAACAGCAGATTATCAAGCTTAAAAGCCACAGCCACTAACATTGCTTCCCAACAAGTACCTTCGTTGAGCTCACCATCACCAAGTATGCATATAATTTTGTTATCAGTATTTTTTAGTTTGCAATCCATGGCCACTCCAATAGCAACAGAAGGCAAATGCCCTAACGATCCGGAGTGAAATTCAATACCTGGAATATTGGTATTGGGGTGCCAATAAATATGGTCATTGGTAGAAAGGTGATTTTGTAAGCGACTTTTTTCCAACCAACCTAGCTCCACAAATGTGCCGTAAAGTGCCGGCACATCATGGCCTTTTGAGAGGAATAAATAGTCTCGATTAGGATCAGATAAACTATTTTTTGTTAAGTTTAAAAAACTAGAATATAAGTAAACGATAAGGTCAGTAGCAGAAAGTGATGCCCCTACAAAACACCCACCATCTGTAGCTAATTTTACAATATGCTCCCTAACTTTTAAGGCTCTAGTTTCAAGAAAATCTCTTTTTAATAAATCCATTTTATACTAATTCTCTTGTTTGATTTTTCGTAATTGTTTTTAACTCGCTTAAATGATTTCGATACCAATTTATGCCTGCGTATTTGGCGTTTATTTGAAAAATACTTGGTTTTTCATTCAATAACTCGAGTATATTATCACAACTAAAGTCAATATTTTTAAAATACAATTCTTCAAAAACTCTTTTTATAAATTCATAGTCTTCTTGATAATCAATTGTAAAGCGATGTGACATTGAGTAATCAAGCCCAATTTCCCAGGTATAATTTCCAATCGAAAACTTTTCTGGGTTTTCCCAAATATAGGGTGTGGTATGTTCTAACTCGAGTGGTTTTGAAGCAAGCTTCCAAGTGGTATTCAGGCAATCTCTAGTCATTATTTCTACATCATTACCATCAGGAAAAGTGGCAGGATGCAAGTTTGAAACATAATCAAAATTATTTTCAAAAAAATAATGAAAAACTTGGTTAATTATTTGTGGATCAATCAGAGGACAATCGGAAGGTATTTTCACAATATAATCTGCCTCAAAC
>JANMZR010000274.1:0-4039 GCA_031383555.1 Cytophagaceae bacterium
GAGCCATTAATATTCAAGCAGTTAAGCCAAAACATATATTTATGGTTTTGGATATTATCAACTAAAACATTTGGCAAATTTGAACCATGCGTATATAACATGATGAAAATATGCGCCCCCGAACCAAAAATGAATATAAGAACTACCCAAAAACTAAACTTTCCAGCAAATCTCAGTGCCCAAAATATTGAGAGAAATATGCCACAAGCAGTGAAAATAAAGTTGGCTAAATTGACATATTTCCAGCCCAAAGCATAAAATAAGCCAGGCCCTGGTAAATAATAGGCCAGATAATGGCTCAAATATTTTTTACCGATAGCCAATTTATAGCTCACGGGCCATGTCTGTTCTGTAAGATCTTTTAATAATGAATTATGCTTATAATAATCGTGATTTTGATAGCCAAAACCTCCGGCTCCAGAAAAAAGCAACCAAAGTGAAACTAAACAAAAACATATAAGTAGCTGAAAAGCAGGAACTTTATAATAAATATTTTGATTTTGACCTTTTACAAAATAATATAAACCAAAAATTAAAATTAAGCTTAAAAATAACCCAATTGGAAGCTTTAACCAGCCCAGGAAAAAAATAAATAGTGGAAATGCAAGATAAAAAATTGAAGCAATTTTAAGATATGAAATATTGAATTTCAAATTCATAATAGTTTGATTTATTTTGACACTCATTACACGAATTTCTAAAATCATAGAAATTGTACAGATCAAAATATGTAATATTTTTTTAAAAAGGACTTCGTATTTAATTTAAACAAAGTTAAGGCATTTTAATCATTTCAATATGCTCAATGTCATCTTCCAGATAGATTTCGGAGCTTATTACAAAGCCAAACGACTCATAGAAAGACTTTAAATAGTATTGAGCACCAATTTCGATGGGCACTTTTCCAAATATTTTGTACAATGTTTCGATTGATTTTCCCATCAATAATTTGCCAATCCCTTTTCCTCTTAATTTTGGTGAATTTGCCACTCTTCCAATCGATGCATACTTAAAAGCCAAATTGGCTGGCAATATTCTTGTATAAGCAACTATTTGATTATCAATAGTTTTTCCAAATAAATGTATCGATTCAAAGTCTTTTTTTCCATCCATGTCTTGAAACACACAGTTTTGTTCTACAACAAAAACCTCAGAACGTAAGGCTAATATCTCGTATATTTCAGTTGCAGTTAATTCTTGAAATGATTTATAAAACCAATTTATTTCCATTTTTCGTATGTTTTCACCAAAAATATTACTTTTGTTAGAAATATCTCAGTACTAATTTCTAATTTTTTAAAAAATCAACAAATAATTAAGACTTATACTAATGAAAATCATTAAAAAATTTCTTTTTGCCCTCATCACTATTTTAATCATTGCTTCTATTGGTTTGTTCTTTTACCTCAAGTCTACAAAACCTGATCTCAATGCAAATCTAAATATTCCTGGCCTGAAGGACAAGGTGGAAGTTGTTTATGACAATTTTGGTGTGCCACATATTTATGCAACTAACGAGGAAGACATGTATTTGGCATTTGGGTATGTACATGCGCAAGACCGACTTTTTCAAATGGAAATTGTACGTAGGTTAGCCGATGGAAGATTGGCAGAGATTTTTGGAGAAAAGGCATTGGCTTCAGACAAATTTTTCCGCACCCTAAGTTTTAGGAAACATGCGCAATGGACAAATGATTCTTTAATGGCCAATCCTGCAAATACAGGAGCTGTAGCTGCAGCTAAGGCTTATATAAAAGGAGTAAATGAGTTTATAAAAAATGGTAAAACGCCAATTGAATTCTCAATAATTGGCATCCCAAAAACAGATTTCACCGTAGATGACATGCAAATTATTAGTGGCTATATGGGGTTTACTTTTGCTGAGGCCTTCAGATCGGAAGCAATTGCAACCATGATAAACACTAAATACGGCCCTCAATATTTAAACGACTTATTTGGTCAATGGCCTGATATTAAGCATAAAATACCAGTTCAAAATAATGAATTAGTAATAGCTGCCAAAAATCTTTCAAAAATGGCTAATCAATTGGCTAATTTAGAGCAAAATGCACTTGCGCCTCCTTTTCACGGATCTAATGGCTGGTTAGTAAGTGGTAGCAAAACCAAGTCAGGAAAGCCCATACTTTCTAATGATACTCATATTGCATTTTCTCAACCGTCCGTTTGGTATGAAGCCCATTTGGAATGCCCAACTTTTAAGTTTTATGGAAATTTCTTGGCAGGAACCCCATTTGGGGCCTTAGGTCATACCCAATTTGGTGGCTGGGGCATCACAATGTTTGAAAATGATGATGTTGACTTTTTTAGAGAAAAGGTAAATCCACAAAATAATAGCCAAGTTTGGTTTAAAGACCATTGGGAAAATTTGGAATCGAGAGAGGAAACAATTAAAGTTAAAGATCAAGCAGATGTAATGATAAAAGTGAAAAAATCTCGTCATGGTATTATTATGAACGACTCTTTTGATGAAATGGCAAATGAAAAAGAGCCAATTGCACTTTGGTGGGTGTTTAACCAGTTTCCTAGTAGGCATATGGAAGTGTTTTATAATTTGGCAAAAGCTAAAAACCCAAAGGATGTAAATGTTGCCTTAAGTATATTAACCTCCCCGGGCCTCAATATTATGTGGGCGGATGTAGAAGGGAATATTGCTTGGTGGGCTGCAGGTAAGCTTCCTATTCGCCCTAAAAATGTGAATCCTATGCTTATTTTAGACGGCTCAACTGGTGCAGACGATCCAATTGGTTGGTCTGATTTTTCAAAAAACCCTCAAATTATCAACCCTAAAAATGGGGCCTTATATTCAGCAAATAATCAACCAGATGATATGGGCAATGGCCTGGTGCCTGGCTACTATGTGCCTAGTAATAGAGCGCAACGTATTGAGCAGCTTATATTTACTGATAAAAACGATTGGACAAAAGAAAGTATGCGAACTATTATCAATGATGTTAATTCACCTTCTTATGTTGATTTAATTAGAGATATTATGCCCGCATTTAATAATGCAACATTGTCGAGTAACTCAAAAAAAGCAATAAAGCTTCTCTCAAAATGGGACGGTTCACATGATTTATCCGATATTGAACCAACCATCTTTTATCGTTTTATGTATCATTTTTCGAAAAATACAATAAAAGATGAGCTTGGGCCTGAGGTTTTTAAAGCGTTTGAGTTGAATACAAATTTTAAAAGAAACATCAATGCACTTCTGAGAAACAATAGCTCTCCTTGGTGGGATAATGTTAGTACCAAAAATAAAGAAACTCGACGTGAAATTTTAACCATATCAATAAACGAAGCAATAACTGACTTGGAAAATACACTTGGCGAAAATCAAGAATTGTGGAAGTGGGAAAACGTACATACATTGACGCATAATCACCCTTTGGGAATATTGCCAATAGTCGGGAAATATTTCAATGTGGGTCCTTTAAAGGCTAATGGAGGTAGAGAAACGATAAATAACCTCGATTTTAAGATTGATTCGTCTGGTAAATATAATGTATTTTACGGTCCAGCACTTCGTAGGATTGTTGATTTTGCAGATTTAGAACATGGCCAATCTGTATTGCCAACAGGCCAGTCGGGCAACATTATGAGCCCTCATTATAGCGACCAGGCCGAAATGTTTGTGAAAGGTGGTTCAAGAACTGAGTTGATGAATAAGGAAGAAATTTTGAAAAATAGTTCAGGTAAAACGGTAATGAATCCAAAATGAAAATACTATTATTTCAATAAATATTCCTCAACTAATATTTCCCATTCCCCGGGCAAACTTATTTCTGGGAAAGGAATATTTATACGCTTATACCAATATTTTGCATTGAAAATATCCCCTTCTTTTCTGTGTAAATAGGCATGTATTCTATCGTAAAGGTAGTTGCCTTCATCTTTTTGGGCAATGTTATGGGCTGCTTTCCAATCACCTTTAGCATCATACCAAAGTGCCTCTAATAATACAGAAATATTGTTAGGCATAGAATTTAGTTCCAATGATTTTTTGAAATCGGCTAAG
>JANMZR010000295.1:0-11955 GCA_031383555.1 Cytophagaceae bacterium
AATAATTCAGAAGCTTCAGGGAATTTTTTATATTTAACACAACTAAAATTATATAACATTATGATTAATAACTAAATAAACCGATTGAAACTGCTACTTTTCATCCTAATTTAATGCAACCATATTAATGAAGAAACTATACCCAAATGGGGCAATTGATTAATTTGGAGCAAAAAAATAACCCTACATTTGAGGGTTATTTTTTTGTTGATTTTTAAGCTAGGGATTATTAATCAAATTTTGGAATGATTAAAATAATAGTTTTCAACGGGTAATTAAGCTAATCCATTGATTGCAACTCTCAATTCTTGAGCCAATACTTTGGCTTTTTGTAATCCTACTCTAACTCGAGTACGAGCAGCCTTGTTTCCAGCAACAACTTTTGCAACTTCTGAATCCAATGAGTTAACTAAACTTTTAAGTTCTTCGTATTTTTCCATAAAATAGTGCGTGTGGCCGCCGCCTTTTTGAATGTGAATTAATTTACTAGTGCAAAATAATGAATTGTGTTTATTATTTAAAATATCAAAGGCTTTTTTTTAAAAATAAAATAAAAAAAACCAAAAAATAACTGTTTTTAGTAACATTTTATATCCATTTGCAGATATTGTATTGTTAGAGCTTATTTTTTATCTATTCTTATGTAAAATTTAAATTATAATTTGGTTTCAAAAAAGCACCAACAATAGTTACTTTTTTTTCACCAAATGAATGAAAAGTGAAACCAAAATATAGCCAATTACTATCCAAGGTAAAGCAGTTAATTTGAATGTCAAAAGTAATAAAAGTGATGCAATTATGAATAAAAATCTGATTTCATTTCCTTTCCATTTAAAGTTTTTAAATTTGAATGCAAAAAGAGGTAATTCAGCCACTAATAAATAGGATAAAATAAAAGTAGTGCCAATTGTAAAATATTGGTTTCGGAAAAGATTGGTTAAAAAATCAATTGAATTATATTCGAGGTTTAACGCAATAGAAGCAATGAGAATAGCATTGGCAGGAGTAGGTACACCAATAAAAGAATCGCTTTGGCGGGTATCAATATTAAATTTAGCTAGGCGTAAGGCTGAAAATAGTGCTATTAAAAAAGCTATATAGGCTGTATTTGGACTAAAATTGGCATGTTTTTGCATCATGAAATACACCATAAATGATGGCAATACCCCAAAGGTTACTACATCAGCCAACGAGTCTAGTTCTTTGCCAATGGGAGAACTTACTTTGAATAAACGTGCTATAAAACCATCAAAAAAGTCACAAACCAATGCAATAACCATTAATATGCAAGCATTTTCAATTGATTTATTTTGTACAACTTCAATAATTGCTAGGCAGCCACATAGCAGATTAGCCAATGTGAGCGTATTAGGAATGTGTTTTTTAATTTCCAATTTGTTTATTTTTTATATTCTCAAGCGTTCAATCCCACATATGGATTGTGCTTTTTTTCATCACTAACCGTGGTAAAGCTGCCATGGCCCGGCAAAACTACCATATCGTCGGGCATGGCAAATATTTTATTTCTGATGCTGGCCATCAAGTCAGCGTGGTTGCAAAGTGGGAAGTCGGTACGACCAATTGATCTTTTAAACAATACATCCCCTGAAACACAAAGCAAATCGGGCACAGAAATAAATGCAACATGACCCGGCGCATGACCAGGTACAAAAAGTATTTCTAATTTGCTATTTCCAAATTCAATACTATCACCTTCATCTATAAAAACGTCAACTTCAGCCCCAACGTAACCCGGAAAGCCATAAGACTCAGCTCTTTCGGCACAACTCAGCAAAATGGGTAAGTCAGCTTTATGTAAATGATATTTTACACCCCAGGTATTTTTTACAAAATCATTGCCCAACACATGATCAATATGTGCGTGTGTATTAAGTAAGTGCTTAACAATGAGGCCTCTACCTTCAATGAGACTTTTCAATTCCATACGCTCTTGGTAGTTACTACAACCAGGGTCAATAATTACACATTCTTTTGTTTCATCATATAATATGTAAGTGTTTTCAGAAAACATATTGAAGGTAAGAACTTCTACGCTAATCATTTTTTTTGGAGTTTGAAATTTTAAATAGTTTGAGAGTTTGTGAGTTTTTTCAGTTTGTAAAAATAATCAAAAACGGGTGAAATTATATTCCCAATAAGAATATTGTGGGCCTTTTGTGGAGGTCGGGTATTTGCTTTTTCCATTGATTTATGGTCAATGTTTTGATAAACTGTGTTTTATCTGTAATATCGGCCGCAATACAAAGTTTCATTTCACCATTTAAGTTTAATATATCCTCTAAAACTTGGTTATTTCTAAAGGGTGTCTCCATAAAAATTTGGGTTTGGTTTCCATTTGCCAAATTAGCCAATTTTGCTAATCCTTTTATTCTATCAGGTCGGTCAATTGGGAGGTAACCACTAAAAGCAAAAGATTGGCCCGAAAAACCAGAGCCCATCAACGCCAATAAAATTGAAGACGGGCCAACAATTGGCAACACTTCAATACCCAATTTATGAGCAATTTTAACTGCCAAAGCACCAGGGTCGGCAACCGCTGGGCAGCCTGCCTCAGACATAACACCAACATCTTTGCCTTCTGATTGCCAGCGTTTTAAACGACTTTCAATTACTAATTCTGATGTTTTTTTATCTAATATTTGGAAGTCAATGTTGTCAATTACTTTTCCAATTTTCAGTGAACCAATAAAACGACGGGCAGTTCTTAACTCTTCAACGAAGTAAGCATCAATATTTTTGACTGCCTCAAATAAATAGGGAGGTAAAACCAGGTTTTGTGTATCGGGAGCCAAATTAGTTGGAATTAAGAACAATCTCATATTGGTTATATTTTTGTTTTTTACAATCTTAATAGTGAGAAAAACAGTTAGTTGGCAATAAATTTACTCACAGTTTCAACAAATTCTTTGGGCTTATCGGCCTGTACCCAGTGGCCAGCACCTTCAATCGTTTCGAAAACAGCATTTGGGAATAGTTGGAGAATTGATATTTTATCTTCCGCTAAAACATAACTTGATTCTGAACCCGTAATAAAAAGTATTCTTGAATTAATAACTTGATTACTTGTTATTTCGCCTCCAATATTAGCAATTTCTCGAGTTAAAACCTTTAAGTTCATTCGCCAATCCAAATGCCCTTTTTCTGGATTTCGGTATAAATTTTTCAAAAGAAATTGTCTAACACCTTCATTTGCTTCAAATCGTTTTAATATTTCATTGGCTTCAGTGCGACTTTCCACTGTTTGTAAATTTATAGCATCAAGACCTTGCAATATACTTGTGTGATGCACTTGGTAAAACTTTGGGGCAATATCAACCACAATTAATTTGTCAAATAATTTTGAATGGTCAATTGCAAATTGCATTGCTACCTTACCACCCATAGAGTGACCCATTATTATAGAATTTTTTAAATCATTTTGTACAATGAATTCTGCCAAATCATTAGCCATTAATTGATAGCTAAATTCTTCTGAATGAGGAGATTGACCATGATTACGTAGGTCTAAAATATAAACTTGGTTTACGCTGGCAAACTCTTTTGAAATAGTGAGCCAATTGTCGGACATACCAAATAAGCCATGCATGATAATTATTGGTTGACCAGATTCTCCCAATTTTCGGTAGTTTAGTTGCATAAATTTAGTTTGAAAGTTTTTTAGTTTGAGAGTTTAAAAATTCCACTTTAAGCAACATAAATCAATTTCTCATCTCTTTCTACAAATTCTCCAAAACATTTCAAATCAAAGCTGTTTTCTTTTGCGATTTGCAAAAAATCATTTTCAAAATCGGGTGAAACAGCAATTAATAGTCCTCCAGAAGTTTGCGGGTCGGCCAAAATGTATTTTTGAGTTTCTTGAAGTAATAAATTATTATCACTAGAAAAGTTAATTTTATCGCCATAACTTTCCCAGTTTCTAGTTGTTCCTCCAGGAAAAGAACCTTTTTCCAAATATTCCTCAATAAAGGGAAGCTTTGGAACTTTCAGAAAGTCAATTTTGGCAGAAATATTAGCACCTTCGCACATTTCTGATAAATGCCCCAATAGTCCAAAGCCCGTAACGTCGGTTAAAGCTGTTATAAAGTCTAGTTTTCCTAAAACAGCTCCAAATTTATTCAATTGAGCCATTTGTAAGGGTGCAATTTGCTCGTGTTCAGGTTTTAAAATCCCTTTTTTTTGTGCTGTTGTAAGAATTCCAACGCCTATTTTTTTGGTTAAAAATAGTTTATCGCCAACGTTAGCGGTATTATTTTGTTTTAAATGCTCAATTTTCACTTTTCCAGTAACTGCCAAACCAAAAATAGGCTCTGGTGAATCAATCGAATGGCCACCAGCAAGCAGTATGCCTGCTTCTTTACATATGGACCTACTGCCCTCTAATACCTGTTGAGCAACTGATGGATCTATCAAATTGATAGGCCATCCTAATATTGCAATGGCCATCATGGGCTCGCCCCCCATGGCATATACATCAGAAATCGCATTAGCTGAGGCTATTCTGCCAAAATCAAAAGGGTCATCAACAATTGGCATGAAAAAGTCAGTTGTGGATATAATAGCCTCACCATTTCCTAAATCATAAACTGCAGCATCATCGGCTGATTCATTTCCAACTAAAAGGTTTTTATCAACATTTTTATCAAAATTAGTTATTAAAATATTAGCTAATAATTTTGGTGATATTTTGCATCCGCAGCCAGCACCATGTGAATATTGAGTAAGTTTTATTGGACTATTGTTCATTTATTTACCAAAAAATAAAATAATTTGTACTTTTAAATATTTACAAAGTTATTTATGTTTTCTTTAAAAAGTACTATTTTAAGTCAAATGAATTACTACGAAAATCTGTTTACAATTTGTTAATATAAAAAAATATAATCAAATCCCTTTAAAAATGAATTATTCTAATAAATAGCAGTTAAAATGCTAATATTCATTGTATTTAAATGCCATTAGTATTTGAAAAACAGATTAATTAATAGTACCTTTGCGCCATAATTACACTATCATATTATTCATTTAATCAAAAAATCAAAAGATGAGAAAAATCTTACTTTCAAAAGTGGCTTTTTTATTGCTTTTTGCAATTTCTGCCACTTTTTCTGTTTCTGGTCAAGTTACTACTTCGGCCATTTCTGGTTTAGTAACAGACGAAAAGGGTGAAGGCCTTCCTGGCGCTACAGTTATTGCTATCCATGAGCCAACTGGTACCAAATATGGTACTACAACACGGGTTGATGGTAATTACAATTTAGTAAACCTTCGTGTTGGTGGCCCTTATAAAGTTACTGTAACTTTTGTAGGTTATAAGCCTAAGTTTGAAGACGGTATTTTCACTACCTTAGGAAGTAATAATGTTGTTTCTTTTAAAATGGTAGATGAAGGCAGCGCTTTAAATGAGGTGGTTGTAACTGGCTTAAGAAGCGAAGTTTTTGGTGCTGGTAAAACGGGTACTTCTACAACGATTAACAAGCAAGCTTTACAAACTTTGCCAACTATTGGTAGCCGCTCAATTAACGATTTTACAAAGTACAATCCGCAAGGTAATGGCCGCTCGTTTGGAGGACAAGACAGTCGTTTGAATAACTTTTCAATTGATGGCTCTGTATTTAATAATGGTTTTGGTTTGGGTTCATCGGCCCAAGCAGGTGGACGTACTAACTCTACCGCTATTTCATTAGATGCTATTGAAGAGCTTACTGTAAACATTGCTCCTTTCGACGTTCGTCAGTCTGGTTTTGTAGGTGCTGGTTTAAACGCCATAACTCGTTCAGGTTCAAATAATTTGGCTGGTTCTGTATTTACTTCAATGCGAAATGAAAGTAAAACTTTTAATGGAACTGGCGCTCGTGATATTCCAGTTAAAGTAGGTAAATTCAATGAAAATATATATGGTTTCAGATTAGGCGGTCCAATTATTAAGGATAAATTATTTTTCTTCATAAATGGTGAAACGCAACGTAGAATTGAGCCCATTTCTGTAAGCGGTGTATCATTTGTTGCCAAAGAGTCGACCAACCCAGGAACTCCAACACGTGTATTAACTGCAGATTTGAATGCGGTATCTAGCCTATTGAAAAGTAAGTTT
This sequence comes from Cytophagaceae bacterium, assembly GCA_031383555.1. Classification (GTDB taxonomy): domain Bacteria; phylum Bacteroidota; class Bacteroidia; order Cytophagales; family Spirosomataceae; genus JANMZR01. The sequence continues at coordinate 6,113 of JANMZR010000295.1, forward strand.
AATTATGAAACGGGTGCTTTCGAAAACTATGACGACGAAACTAAGTCTGATAAATTTATGGCACGTTTAGATTATAACCTAAATCAAAACCATAAGGTAACCGCCCGTTATACATTCCACCAATCACAAGATTATGTGCCTATCAGTAATAGTGCATCAGCCGGATTTGGTAACCGTATCACTACCAATTCAATGTCTTATAAAAATTCTGGTTATTTAATTCAAGATAATACTAGCTCAATTGTTGGTGAAATAAACTCAACTTTTGGAGGGAAAATATCAAACAACTTCATTATTGGTTATGATAAGCAAAATGAAGATAGAGCTTATGCGGGAGCAGTTTTCCCCACAATTGATATTTTGAATAATGGTGCTACTTATATTTCAGCTGGTATGGATCCATTTACACCTGATAATAAATTGAACTATGGTACTTTCCATATTACAAATAATACAACTTTATTTAAAGGTAAGCACATGTTTACTTTGGGTGCTAATTACGAAAAATATAAGTCAAATAACTTGTTTTTCCCTGCCTCTAATGGTGTTTGGGTATTTAATTCAATTGATGACTTTACAAATTCTGTGAATGGTGATGCTACCATCACAGCTAATCGTTTCCAGTATCGTTATTCAGCATTAGCAGGCGGAATTTCGCCATTACAGGTTTTGAAAGTTAGTAAATTTGACCTTTATGCACAAGATGATATACAGTTTAGTTCAAAATTCAAATTTAGTTATGGTGTTAGAGCAGGTTTAGTTTCTTTTGTAAATACAGCTTTGGAAAATCCAGTAATTTCGGCAGCTCCTTTTAGAGATGAGAATGACAATACATACAAAGTAAATACAGGTGTTATGCCAAAAGCTAGGGTGCTTTGGGAGCCTAGAATTGGCTTTAACTACGATATTAATGGCGACCAAACTTCACAAATTCGTGGTGGTATGGGTATTTTCACGGGCCGCCCTCCTTATGTATTTGTATCAAATCAAATTGGTAACAATGGTATTTTAACTGGTTTTATTGATCAAGCCAATACTAAGGCTTATCCATTTGCAGGGGACCCTACTAAATACAGACCAGCCACACCAACTTTACCTTCTACTTTTGATATTGCTGCTACAGATCCTGATTATCGTTTTCCACAAGTAGCTAAAATAAATGTAGCGGTTGATCAAAAAATTATTGGTGGTTTAATAGCTTCAGTTGATGTACTTTATAATAAGTTTTTAAACTCAGTGTTTTATTTTGATGCCAATTCGGAAGTTTCCACTAATGTATTTACTGGTCCTGACACTCGTAGTCGTTTTCCAGGCTCTGGTTTAACAGGAGCTAACTTTAATAATGCAGTAAGAGTTAACGATAATGTTTCTCGTGCAGCTGTTATGAAATCGGTGAATCAAGGAAGTAATTATTCTATTACTGCTAAGTTAGAAAAGCCATGGACTCGAGGTTTTTATGGAATGCTTGCCTATACTTATAGCAGAACCCAAGACTTAATGTCAGCTGGTTCTATTGCCTCAGGCTCTTGGACTGGCGCACGTTCTATTGAAGGAAATAACAATTTAGGCTTGGCTTACGGCGATAACGACCTTCCTCACCGAATTGTTGGTGCTGTAAGCTATCGTTTGGATTATGGTAAAAAATTACCAATGTCAACCACGGTTTCAATGGGTTATATTGGCGGAACTGGTACTTCTAGATATTCTTATACTATTGGTGGTGATATGAACGGGGATGGTGTTGCTGGTAACGATTTATTCTTTATTCCGAATAAAGCTACCGACCTTACTTTTGTGGCTACTAATACAATAAATGGGGTTGCGTATACAGCAGCTCAGCAAGCCGAGGCTTTAGATAAATTTATTGACCAAGATCCATATTTGAAAAATAGAAGAGGGCAATATGCAGAAAGAAATGGAGCTATTTTACCATGGTTAAATTCATTCGATCTTTCATTAATTCAAGATTTCTCTGTGAAAGCTTTTGGTAAAAAGAATACTTTTCAATTGCGTTTTGATATCCAAAACTTCGGTAATTTCTTAAATGATAATTGGGGTATCGGTCAGTTTACAAATAATACCACTCCTGTTAATTTTGTATCAGTATCTGCGGCTGGTGTGCCTACTTACCGTGTAAACTCACAAACTATTAGAAAAGCAACTTCTGATGGAAAATCTACAACTTCTACTATTGAATTGTTGAAAGATAGTTTCCAATATAGAAGTTCAGCTTCTGATGTTTGGAATGGCCAATTGATGTTGAGATACTTGTTTAATTAATTGATATAGAACTTATTGCAACAAAAAAGCCTCAAATATTTGAGGCTTTTTTTATGAAACTTTTAAAAGTTATCTTGACCTCAAATTTTTGAGGTCTTTTTTTATGAAATTCTTAGAAGTTATTTTGACTTCAATTATAATGTTTTTTTTATATAATATTTATGAGGAATAAAAATATATAAAAAATTTTGAAATACACGTAATTGTTTTTATTTTTGTACGTATAATTAATAGTAAAGAATATGGATGCCAAATTAACCTTGAGTTTTGATGAGGAAATAATTTCTAAGGCAAAGAAATTTGCTGAGGAAAAAGGGATTTCTGTTTCACGATTAACAGAATATTTATTCAAAAGGATTACTACTCAACCAAAAAATTATGCTTCAATTGATGATATACCAGTTGCTGATTTTATTTGGGAATTGCAAGAACCTTCTGAAGAATACATAAGAACTCCCATTTCAAAATCAAGAAAAAAAGAGTATTATGAGGCCAAGAATAAGAAAGCTAAAGCTAAATGAAAATATTCATCGATGCCAATATTATAGTTTCTGTATTTAACAATGAGCAACCTCTTTTTAGGTTTACTTCCAGAATAGTAAGCTTGCCTCAATTCAACTCAAAATATAAACTTTATACATCTCCTATTTGCTTAGCGATTGCCTATTATTTTGCTGAAAAAAAGTGTGGCAATAAACGAGCTTTAGAAAAAATAAAACTACTTTCTCAAAAAATAAACATAACTACAGTAAGTGAAAAAGAGGTTTTGGAAGCCGCTAATAACTCTAAAATCGACGATTTTGAAGATGGCCTTCAATATTATGCCGCACTGCATTCAAATTGCGATTTAATTCTTACTGAAAATGTACCTGATTTTCACTTTTCTAAAATTAAAGTATTAGATAGCGAAGATTTTTTGGTGAATCATTTTACTCCTTGAAATTATTATTTTGTAGGTACACGCTTGAAGGCGTGTACTTACAAATATTATTTGCAATATACTTTCAAAGCCGTTTTGGCAGCCTCATAGCCTAATCTATCAGCTTGTTTTAGGTTTAGACAAGCGTTTTCTTCATCGTCTTTATTAACGTATATCATACCAAGGCCATAGAAAGCTTTGCCAAATTTAGGGTCAATTGAAACCGTTTTTTTGAAACTTACTTGCGCTTTATCATATTCTTCTAATTGAAATTGGATATTTCCTAAATTATACCATGCGTTTTTATTAGTTGAATCCAGTTTAGTAGCTAATGCAAAATCCTTCATAGCGGCTGAATACTTTTGATTTTCAGCAAAAATAGCTCCTCTATTTAGGTATATTTCTGATTGGTTGCTATCAAGTTTTATAGCTAAATTATAATCGACCAAGGCACCTTCCAAGTCTTTTTTTGCAACACGCAATAGAGCTCTATTGAAAACTGGTTTGTACCAATCAGGATTTAATGTTATTGCCTTTTCAAAATCAAGCTGCGCCGATTGGTAGTCTTTTTGTTCAAAAAAAGCGGCACCTCTGGCATTGAAAGCTTCCGCATTTTCTTCGTTTTTATCAATGGCATTGTTAAACATTGAAATAGCCTCTTTCGATTTGCCCGATTTTAATAATTCTCTACCTTTTTTTAAAAAAGCTTCCGAACTATTTGAGCAGGAATAAGCAAAAACCGAAAAAAGTAAAAACTTTAATGATTTGATGTTTAATTGTTTATATAGTTTCATACTAAATTTTTATACTGTTTTTAATTACTGTTTGCCAATTTCGACAAAAATGACGACCTTTGCACTGGCAAACGTTGCTACCAGCTCCTGCTGAATCCCCCAGGTCTTAACCGAAGCAAGGGTAGGTGGTTGTAGCGGTGAGACAATGTTTGCCTTTTTTTATGCCCTTTTTTGTAATTTTTACTTTCAAAAATTACTTACCCTTCGCTATTTCTTAATCATATATTTGAAAAAACTTGCCGAATCAGATGCAAAACTTTGTTCAATTGGCCATTTTTCTCTTTTTGAAGTTTCCACAAAATTACTCACTTGATCGAAAGGAATTGCAGTATATTTTATTTTATAATCGGTGACTTTTAGTGAGAATAAAATATTGTAAATAGAATCCCAACTTCCTAAGACTAAAAGCGTACAAAAAATTAACTTAATGTATAATTGCTTTGTCTTTTGCCATGCCTCGGCGACTAATATCCATAATATATAAAGAATGGGCATGGATACTCGTTGCACAAAGTCGTTCCATTTGCCCAGTTTATAAAGTGGTATTAGTGAAAGTATTACGGCTGAAAATATCAAAAACTTAATCTTATTTTTTCGTTCCGCATCTTGCCTCGAATACTCTTTATAGCTTAGGTAAATGGGGATTATCCAAATAATTACCTCAAAAAATAGGAAAAATGAAAAGGCCTTTATTTCATCTAGATAATTTAAAAGCCGATCTGGTTTATAGAAAATAAGCCCTTTTTCTAAATCTGCCACAGGAACAGAATTTACAAACCAAACTATCACCCCAAAAACTGGAATAAGTACTATGTTACTTAATGTCATGTACTTTTTAAGACCATTTTTTATTACTGAAATTGAAATAAAAGGTGCAAGGCCCAGCAAAATAAACGGTGACCAAAAAGGTAACAAAATCAAATAAATAGGTGAGTTTGATATCGATTTATTTTGCCTCCAATCATAAAAAAAGAGGCCTGTAGCCAACCAACAGGTAATTGCATGTTGTGGACCCCAGAAAAGGGAGTGTGTGTTAGCCTGGTATAAGAGTAACATTTTAGGGTCTAATTGAGAGGCAAAAAACGGTAAAATATCATAGAATTTACCAAACAGGCCTTTAAGAGTTTGATTAAACCCTAAATTGTAAAATTGGCCTGCAATATCAAGTCCACCAATAATTATGAAAAAAAGCACCCACTTTGGAGCAAATGATTTGATTAATATACAAAACCAAATTACACCCAAAAAAGCACCTATGGCCGTCCAAATAGTAACCATAGTCATCATGAGAGGCCATGAAAGCCAACCGAAAAGTATAGGTACTGTAATATAATAGCCTAAATAAGCTGATAGGAATATTTTCTTTCCGTTATAATCATAGCTAGTTGGAGTGCCGTATTGAATAATATCCTTAAAAATTGAACTATGCTTTGACAGGTCGTGGCTTTGGAAGCCCCAACCACCAGCACCCGATATAAATACCCAGATAAATACAATTAATATTAATATCAGAAATTGGGGCCATGGAATTTTTACCTTTTCAATTGATTGCTCTTCCTTAAAATATTGGAAAAAAGAATATAAAAAAAGTGTAATTAGTATTAAACCATAAAATGGCTTTAGCCAGAAAATTAAAAATAATATCACCGGCAAGGCCAAATAGCCAATACTGATTAATTTAAGTGATTTTATTGAAAATGTAAATACGGCTTTCATCTTCAATTATTTTTGGCTAAATATTTATAGAAAAAGCAATCTGGGTCAGCCACAAATTGTTCGACGGGGAAGCCTACACTAGCAGAAGGTAAATCACCAATAAACTCATTTTTAGGTGGGGCCCAGCTTATTTT
>JANMZR010000299.1:0-12340 GCA_031383555.1 Cytophagaceae bacterium
ATGGAATATGCCATGTGTACGTTGATGTTAGGTGACGGAACTTTAAAAGGAATTTTAGGAACATCAGAATCTGAAATAAAAATTGAATTACCTTTAGCAAAAATAGTTTTAGGAGCCGTTTCTGAGGTTAAATTTTCAAATGAATTGATTGTAATTTTACCAATATAATAACCGTCCATTTTATTGTTTTGATGGTTTTTAAGGCATGATAATATTTGATGAATGAGATTATTGATTTTTTAAAAAAATTTTAAAGGTTTATATTTTTTTTCTCTTTTCCCAGTTTTGGCCGCCTCGTAAATAGCATCTAAAACTTTTATATCTAACTTTGATGGGCTTTTTAGGTGTATTATGAAAATATAATAATGGGTCAACCATAATTGTATTTGCTTAAAAACATTTCTATTTTTTAAGGATAATTAAAATCTCAATTCACATCCCTACCTTCCATTAATTTCTTAATAATGCCTTCAATATTTGTTTTTTCTTGGGCATTATCGCCCACTAAAGTTTGGGCTAATTTTGCATATTTTAATGCATCTTTATACTTTCCCATTGCCGATAAAATACGTGTCATACCTACTTTTGGAGCGTATTCTGTAGGGTACTTACTTTCGTTCAATTTGAATACTTCCATCGCTTCTGGCAGTTTTTTGGCTGCCATTAATTGTTTACCATGGCCATGCACTTCGTTGGCTGAGCCAATACTTACGGCCTGTTTCATAATAGCTGCGGCTTCATCTGTTTTATTCATTTTCTCCAAAAATTTAGATTTTAAACTCAACGTGCCAAAAGTTTTTTCTCCAATAAATGTTTCGCTGATCGCTGATTCTGACCACTTTAAACCTTCCTCCAAATTTGTATTTCTATCCAAACAGTATTGAGCAGCTTGCTGAAAAGCCAGAGATGAAAAGCCTTTATCTGTTCGAATTTCATCTCGAAAACTTGCCAATTGTTGTTGAACCACATCAACAGAGATTTTCACAGGTATTTTCCAATATTCCCAAAGTAATGAAAGCTCAGCAGATGATTCGGTTTGGTTTGAAAACTCATATTTTAAGCGCTCAACTAAAGGCTGGCCTTTTACTGGTTTTACAATTACCCTTAGAGCGTCTTCAGCTTCAGAATAAGTATAACTACCCCAAGCTGTTGAGTTTTTGGAAAAAATAACAGTTACCTCATTTTCAGAAAGGCCTAAAAACAGCCCATAGGTGCCAGCTGGCAGTGTTTTCCCTTCAACTTGCACATCTTTACTAACAGATATATTGGTACATTCATTGGCTCCAGCTCGCCAAGGTGCTGCTTTTGATGTGCCAAAGCCTTGATCAATAAACCCAAAATGAGCAATTTGTGTACCGAATATTTTACCTTCTCTGCCCTTTACACCAGGCCTACTAAAGGATACTTTCACATCAGACAGGCCGATTTGTTCAGAAACTGATGCCTTGAAATTACCCCCACTTGGTGTGGTTGTCAATTGAGATTTTAAAGTATAACTACTTATAAAACAAATAGTTATAATAAAATAGATTGATTTTTTTGTAAATTCTTCCATTTGTATAAAGTTTAGATTTAATTATTTTAATAAATATGAGCCATCATACCTGCTTCTACTTTTCGCACGTGTTCATTTATTTTATCGGACTCCACAACACCATCACGCAAGCGAATTATTCTATGAGCATATTGGGCGATTTCGTCTTCATGGGTAACCACCACAATTGTATTACCTTTTTTATGAAGTTGGTCAAAGAGATCCATTATTTCATATGAAGTTTTGGAATCGAGGTTACCAGTGGGTTCATCGGCTAATAAAATTGATGGTGTGTTTACCAAAGCTCTGGCCACTGCTACCCGTTGTCGCTGACCTCCTGAAAGCTCATTGGGTTTATGCAAAGCTCTATTTTCTAATCCAACTCCCTTCAGAGCATTCATGGCTATTTCCGTACGATCGGCTTTGTTATAACCAGCATAAATTAGGGGTAAGGCCACGTTTTCAAGTGAACTTTGGCGTGGTAGTAGGTTAAATGTTTGGAATACAAAGCCAATTTCTTTGTTTCTAATTTCAGCCAGTTCATTTTCACTCATTTCAGAAACATCGTGTCCATTCAGTATGTAGGTCCCTGTTGAGGGTGTGTCAAGGCAGCCAATAATGTTCATTAAAGTTGATTTTCCAGAACCAGAGGGTCCCATAAATGCTACATATTCACCCCTTTTCACGTTTATTGAAATATCTTTTAAGGCATCAATTACTTCTTCGCCCATCACATATCTTCTCGAAATATTTGTTGTTTCTATTATGTTCATTTACATTAATTCTAATTTTTTTTATTTTTCGTTTTTATTTTTTTAAAGAGCTTTACCACCCTATATAACTAGGTGGCTTTTCACCCTTTAATCTCAAGTAAACGAGTAATTGCGCCCTATGATGAGTTTGGTGGTCGTTTAATAGGGTAATTATTTGTCGTTTAGATAGTTGGCCTGCTGGAAAGTCTACCAAAAGGTCTAATTCATTAGCATTAAAATTAATTAAAATAGTTGATATATAGGCTAATGATAGGTTCAAAATTTCTACTACTTCTTTACGAGATTTACCTGCTATGTCAATTTTTTCAGGAAATGGAGCTGGTAAATTTGATAAAAATTTGCCCCCTAACCAGTTCATATTATTGGCCATATGTACTAATTGCTCCTCAAAACTCATTTCGTTTTTGACCGGCTTAAAACCATAATGCTTTTGGGGCATTGCATCCATCACATTTTGGGTATATTCTGTTGCTGATTTCCACTTTGTTGTTGCTTCTGCAATAAATTTATCTTGCGAAAAAGCAATATTTGAAAAGAGCAAAAAAATCAAAGTTTTTGAAAAAAAATTCATTTTGATATTTCGAATATTTGGAATAAAATTTATGGATTAAATTTAATATTTACTTTTAAAACCTAACCCCAATCCTTCTCCCAAGGAGTGGGAGTATTATGCTTTTTAAAAGCTATTTCAATTTTTAAACCTTCCATATTTTGTGAAGTCCTTTAAAATTTAAAGTATATTTAAAAGGCAAACATAAAAATTTAATTAAACCCTTCATTGGCTTTTTCCACAAGCGCAATTTGGGCTTGATAAACGGGAAGAAAGGAATTATATTCAGTTAAATTTGTGGTTTTTAAAGCTACCATTTCGTCTTTAGCATAGGGTAACATATGCATTTTGAAGCATTGCAGAATATACAATTTTTGAAGTCGAGGTGATTTTTTATGCCAATGGCGTGCTGTTAAAAGTATACTATAAGCCTCTTTTTCTTGTTTATTTTGGTTAAAAATAGCGACTGCTTTGTCAATTATATTATCATTAAGTGGGTCGGTTGCGAGTGCCTTTTCAGCTTCCTGTATTGTAATTATTGAGCCAATATTTATTTGTGAAGGAATTTCGTTGGCCTTTTTCAATAAAGTATTGAATAAAACTTGGTTGTATTTTCCGATTTCAGTTGTGTCAGAATTGGTATTTATTATTTCTAAAATCTCTAAAGCATTTAACTTATTTCCTGCATAATATTCATTGAAAATCTGAGCAGTTTGAAGGTCCTTAGCAAGGTTGAAATTCCCCTCTTTTTCAGCAAATTTTTGAAAATTAAACTCGGTATATTTTTTATTTTTACTATTCGAAAGAGTTTGGTTATAAAGCCAAGCAAAATTGGCCATATTTAAGGTTGAGTCGCCGTTAAATTGGTATTTATTTGTAGTAATTGAATCATTCTCAGAAATTAACTTTAAAGCTAATATATTGGCGTTGAGTGCATTATACTTTGATTTTTCACCATCACTGATCATTTCAATTTGTTTATTCTTTATTCCGTTTTTAATCCAAAATGAAATTAAATTTGCCTTTGGAATGTCTTTATTTTCCGCATTTATTTTGGCTTTTTCCAAATAAAAATACGATGAATCCATGCTTTTCGATTTCTCGAAAATGATAGCCAAATTGTTTTGCAATTCACCAGATTTTGGATATATTTTTAGGCCATCCTTTAGCGCAAACATGGCTTCAAAAAAGAGATCTTCCTTTTGCAAAGAATTGCTTAAAGCTGCAAATGCAAACGCTGTGGGCTTTTTTTGTATTGCCAACCTAAAATAAGAACCAGCCGTTGGGTTATCCCCTTGAATGGCTGCCAAAGAAGCCATTCCATAGTTTGATTTATGGTTTTGTCGCTCATACCCCAAAGCCGTTTTATAATAAGCCTCTGCTAATCTATACTGTTGAGAAGCTACAGAATGGTCGGCAATTGAATTGTAATAGCCTGAAAAAGATTGCATTACAGGAAAAAACTGGTTGTTCATTAGCATTGCAAAAATAATTAAAATTGCTCCTGCTCTAAAATAATACATGCCAAATTGCAATGGCTTGAATACAACTTTAGCCACATCATATTGTTGCATAAATAATGGGAAAAAGTTGAAAAATACATAGGCATAAAAGCATAAACTCATCACAAAATGGATGTAAACGATATAGTCTTCCATGGCTTCAATGGCTGGGTCGTTTCCAGTAGAAAATGAATAGGCACATAGGCCCAATGTGATAATGGTTAGGCCTAAAAACAAGTATTTTACTTCAATTATTTTGGGTAAAAATGATGAATAAGTAGATTCTTTTTTCCCCAATTGGAAATATCCGATTACAATAGAAATCAATAACAATAAATAAGGACTCAGGTAAAGCATGTCCCAATTGAGCCATTTGATATTGTGTAGGTGCGTAAGGCCAATGTTTATCAGATAAATGAGCGAGAAAATAGAAAAATTTAAGAGGCTATTGGTTCCGCCTCCTTTTGTGGTGAGTTGTAAAACTGCCAAAATATTGTCGTACCCAATAAAAAAAATAAATAATAGAGAAATAATAATCGCACCAATTGTACTTTTTGAAGCTAATAATAAAAAAGGGTATTGCTCAACCGCAAAGTATATGATAATGAGACCTAAAACAAGAAATAAAAACAAAAAAGCTAGAAATCTTGTAAGAATATTTGCACTTTGGAAATAGGAATTAAATAAATAGGAGATGGAAATAAAGGCTAACAAAAACACACCTGAATACAGATAATTACTCTGGCCAAAAAGCTCGTCGACACCCAAACTAACAATGAGTATTATTAAAAAAGTGGTGGCGACATAGTAGTAATAAGCTTGAAATCGGGTAGAAATGGCCGACAAAAGTGAAAGACCAACTGTAAAAATAGCCACCCAAATCCATGAACCTAGGTGGTTAATTTGCATGTTTGAGGCAATATATTGCTCAGTAACAAAGTATACTTTGGCGGGTATTTCAAACGCTTGGCCGGCTATTGAAAATCGATCGACAATGGCTTTAGTATCACCTAAATGACTCATTATCTGCCAATTAATTACTTGCTTAATTCCAGTAAACCAGCAAAATAGAAAATAAAGAATGGCTGCAATTCCCATTAAATAAATTGGCCAATAAGCAATGGAATTGTTAAAGTTTGGTCTTGGATGTTCTCTATTTTGAGTCATAATGTTTTTGATAATACATAAAGGTATTAAAACGAATTATATCCTAGAAATTGTACGTGTTTATTTTGATGTTAATTTGGGTGACCTTACAAAATCCTTCCACTAAGATTTTTATCGGTTGGGTATATGCTTTTCAACTTTTCCACTATTTGTGCCACGGCTGGGCATACGACTGTGTTTTCTAAAGTTAAATCCAATATTTGGGTCATTCTTTTGCGATTGGTATGTGGGTATTCACGGCAGGCACGTGGACGTACTTCATAAATATGGCAATAGTTATCAGTACCTAAAAATGAACAAGGGGCCGTTTTTAATACTTGAAAATTGTCTTCGTCGACACGCAAGTATTTTTCTGAAAAGTCTGATGGGCTCATTTTCAGATGTTTAGCAATTCTATCAACATCCGTATCAATAAAAATAGGGCTTGTGGTTTTACAGCAATTACCACATTCAAGGCAATCGATTTTTTCAAAAGCAGCGTCATGCAAGTTCCTAAAAGTATCATCTAAGTCTTTAGGAGCTTTTGCTTTGAGCTTTTTAAGAAATTCTTTATTGGCTTTGTATTGCTTGTCAACAATGGTTTTTTGCATATTTTTTTCCAGAAAAATCCGAAAGATTAGAATTCTTTAATTTTCCTTTTTTAGAATTAATTCAGCAATTAGGCCTGTCCAACCCGTTTGGTGAGAAGCTCCAAGGCCTTTGCCTGTATCACCATGAAAATACTCATGGAAAAGGATAAGGTCCTGAAAATGAGCATCTTTCTGAAGTATTTCATAGTCATTATAAATGGGTCGGTCGCCTTTTTCATTTTTGGTAAACATTTTTACAAGCCTTTCAGAAAGTAAATTTGCAGCCTCTAGTAAAGTGATAATATTGCCAGAATTGGTTGGATATTCAACCTCAAGGTCGTCGCCATAATAATGATGAAACTTTTTCAAGGCATCAATTACAAGAAAATTCATTTGAACCCATATTGGGCCTCTCCAATTAGAGTTACCTCCAAACATGGCTCCTGTGCTTTCAGCCGGTGTATATTCTACTGAAAGTATATCGTTATCAATTGGAAATTGGTAGGGATTATCTTTGTGAAATTTTGATAACGACCTTATTCCATAATCAGACAAAAACTCTGTTTCATCAAACATTCTTTTAAGTAGCATTTTCATACGATGGCCTCTTAATATTGCCAATAGGCGGCTTTCGCCTTTACCTGGTTGGTTCCACCTGGATATGAGGTCGGCCAATTCTGGTCTATTGTTTAATACCCATTCGACTCGGGTGTTAAAAATTGGCAACTTCTCCAACATTTCTGGGTCCAAAACCTCCACCGCAAATAATGGAATAAGACCCACCAATGACCTCACTTTTAGCAATTTAGCTGTGCCATCGTGTGCGTGAAGGCAGTCATAATAAAATTGATCTTCCTCGTCCCAAAGGCTAAATTTATTTTTGGCTGAGTTCATTGCACCTGCAATTTGGAGAAAATGCTCAAAAAACTTTGAGGCCATGTCTTGATAAACAGGTTTTGAAAGTGATATTTCACATGCAATTCGGAGCATGTTTAGTGTGTACATGGCCATCCAACCGGTACCATCGGCCTGCTCAAGTCGGCCACCAGTAGGCAGTGTCGAACTCCGATCGAATACTCCGATATTGTCTAAACCTAAAAAGCCTCCGCCAAAAATATTATTACCTTCGGTGTCTTTTTGATTGACCCACCAGGTGAAATTGAGCAGTAGTTTATGAAATATTTTCTCCAAAAACTCAACATCGCCAATGCCATTATTCATTTCTTTGTCGATTTCATATACCTTCAAAGTGGCCCATGCATGTACAGGTGGGTTTACATCGCTAAAGTTCCACTCATATGCGGGTATTTGGCCATTGGGATGCATATAATATTCACGAAGCAGAATTTCCAACTGCCTTTTAGCAAATACCCCATCCAAGCGAGCCAACATTGGTGTATGAAAAGCCAAATCCCAAGCCGCAAACCACGGATATTCCCATTTATCAGGCATAGAAATAAGGTTGGCTGCATATAAATGTTGCCATTGTGAATTACGGCTAAACTTTCTGCTTTCGTTGGGCTTTGGCATCGCTGGGTCGCCTTTTATCCATTCATTTACATTAAAATAATAAAATTGTTTGCTCCAAAGCATCCCTGCATAGGCTTGCCTTTGTATCATTCTTAGTTCAGTATCAACAACTTCTTGTTGAATTTCTTCATAAAATTCGTCACATTCTTGTTTTCTTTGTTTGAAAACATCATCAAAATCAAAGTCAAATAATTCTATATTTTTATCAGAAAATCTTAATCTCACTTCGGTAGTTTCCCCTGCAGGTATTTCTTTACTAAATTGAAAGGCAACTTTTGTACCTGTTTTTTTAGCATTAATGGCTGTTTTATCGCCATTTACAATGTAGTTGTTGATGCCATCCTTACAGAAAGGAGTAGCGGCTTTAAAGTGGTATAGTTTTTTGTAATTGGTTTCATTATCGCAAAAAAGCACATTATTAGGTTGCTGTGCTTCCAAATAAAAACTACCATGTGAAGGGTGTTCCACCTCAATTTTATTGCCTGAAACCACTTTTAATTGCGGTTTGTTTTGAAATTTATCATAACCCCAGCACCAAGTATTTCGAAACCAAGCGGTTGGTAAAATGGTCAATGGGGCCGACTTCGCACTCCTATTTGTAGCTTTAATTTTTACCAAAAAATCGTTCGGATCTATTTTAGCATATTCAATTTCAATATCAAAATATTCATTTTTTGAAAATGCATCTGTGTCAAATAACTCATATTCAGGCTGTTCTCTATTGAGTTTTCGACTTTCTGTAATTATTTTTTCATAAGGAAAGTTAAAAGGATACTTATAAAGCATCCGCATATAACTATGAGTGGGTGTGGAATCCAGATAATAGTAAAGTTCTTTTACGTCTTCCCCATGGTTGCTGTCGGCACCAGTAAGTCCAAAAAATCGCTCCTTTAATATGGGGTCATTATGATTCCAAAAGGCAAAGGCTAAACAAAAATTACTTTTAGTGTCGGATATTCCACCTATTCCTTCTTCACCCCATCGAAAGGCCTTTGAGCGAGCCATTTCATGGGTAATAAAGCCCCATGCATCTCCATTTCCAGAGTAATCTTCTCGGACGGTACCCCATTGACGCTCAGATACATAAGGGCCCCAACGCTTCCAACCTCTGTTCCCTGTCTCTAAATTAATTCGCTGTCTTTCTGCACCAATCATGGTTTATTATTAAAAGCTAAATGCTGAAATTTATCCTTATTTGGAATGAAAATTAAACCGCAAAGATAATTTGGAAAGGGCAAAAAATATTTTTTATTTCGAAAAATAAGTGCAAACACATTTAAAATTATTCTTTAAAAAAAATAATTCTTATAAACCTCAGCTTGCACTACCCGACCAAATCCTTCTAAGGAGTGGCACATTTGTCCTCGAATTACAATTATTTTTGGGCTAAAAAGGGTTTGATGGCTATTTTTTTTTATAATGGAATAAATTCACAATGTTTTTGGCTTCTCCAGCTTCGCCTATGGTAAAATAGCCTTTGTCATCAGCACTAAAACAAATGCCTTCTCCCTGTGGTTCAGGGCTATAAGGTAGTAATTTATCGTATTTTCTATTGAGAGCTTGTAATACAGTTTCGGTACTTGAAAGTTTCCAATAATATATTTGAAAATACGATTTTATAACTATTTCAGTATTATCGGATGAAATATCGCCCCCAGTTGCGCCTGCAGGCACTCCACTTAAAGAACCACCTATTGGCATTTCAGTTACAAATTGTGCCGTATTTATTGAATTTATTGATTGGGGGGCAGCAATTCGGTAAAGGCGAATTCTGTTTTCTCGTTTTGTAACAATATAAAAATCCTTAGTTTTATGATCAACTAGAAGCGTTTCTGCATCACGAGAGCCATCTGAGTATTTGTATTTTATTGTTTCTATATTTCCTATAAAAGAGTCATTATTAGGTGTTGGCGCTACTTTTGGTTCTTTAAATTTATAGATATAGTATTCATTGTTATAGCTGGCGTCATTATCGCCAATATCTGCTATAAAAATATAATTTTCATTGTCTGAAAATCGGCTAATGGCAATATCTTCCCAATCACGATTTTGAACCCCATTCAAATAAATAGTTCCCTGATAGCCAGCATCTTGATTAATCAGAAAAATCCTATTTTTGTCGCCGCTGTCATTATGAACCCATAGTTTTCCTTGAAAATTTTTACTTGCTACCAAACCCGAAGCTTCATCAATTTCAGAATTAGCTACCTCGCCAACTGATTTACCAGCTTCAAATTCTGGCAAATTTGAGGCTGGATCAATGGGTTTTGCAGGGTCATTACAACTTCCGAAACAACAAAACAATATCAGGATTAGAAATTTACATCCATTCAAAATAATACGCATATTGCTTCAATAATTTTATGCAATTTACAATCTAACTTTTTTAAAAACTCAATTTTACCAATTATCCAAAAAATTATAAAAATATTCTAATAGCTGGTCTCTAATAACTAAAAAAATAATTATTATTGTATAAGATTTAATTTATTTTTACCAAAAGCATGTTTACAGAAGCCAACCTTTTACAAATTGATACTTATGGCACAACGCTTGCCAAAGTTGAGCAACAAATACAGTATTTTAAAAACGGATTTCCGTTTATGCCTTTGAATAGGGCTGCTACTATTGGCGATGGCATAATGAAACTATCTGATAGTGAGTTGGATAGGCTTATTAATTTGTACCTTGAAAAAGTAACCTCATTGAAAATAGTGAAATTTGTTCCAGCTTCAGGAGCTGCCAGCCGTATGTTTAAGTCGCTATTTGCAGCTTTGGAGGAGGGGAAATTCGATAAGTCAGTCGACCAGTTTTTTGAAAGATTGGACGAGTTTGCCTTCGCCAACGAGCTCAAAGAAATTGCTCAAAATGATGATAAAACAAATATTTTAAATTCACTTTTAACTGAGGAAGGACTTGCGTACGGAAGTTTGCCAAAGGGTTTACTGGCTTTTCACAAGTATAAAAATAATGCCCGCACACCTGTAGAGGAGCATCTAGTTGAGGGTGCAAACTATGCCAATTCAAATGGGAAAGTTTATTTGCACCTTACCGTTTCGCCAGAACATAAAGCCAAATTCGAGAAGTTAATTGCCTCAAAACTAGGGTATTATGAGCAATTGTTTGGGCTTACTTTTGAGATAGATTATTCTGAACAAAAGGCCTCAACTGATACCATTGCTGTAAATTTGGATAATACTCCATTTTTAGAAGCCAATGGCTCATTGTTGTTTCGACCAGCTGGCCATGGAGCATTATTGGAAAACTTAAATGACATTGAAGCCGATGTTATATTCATTAAAAATATTGATAATGTGGTGCCTGACCGTATAAAAAGCAGCACATTTGACTATAAAAAAGCATTAGCTGGCCTAATATTAGAAATTCAAGATAAGATATTTGGCTATTTACATGACCTAAAATATGGCACACCAACCCTTTCGGATATCGATGAAATTGACCTTTTTTTACAAAGAAAACTTTGTATTGAGTCGCCAATTGGATTTATTGATAAAAGCTACCAAGAGCAAGGGCAATATTTTTTTGATAAACTCAACAGGCCAATAAGAATTTGTGGTATGGTGAAAAATCAGGGTGAGCCAGGCGGAGGGCCATTTTGGTGTGCAAATAGCGATGGCACTGTTTCACTTCAGGTGGTTGAGTCGGCTCAGGTCGATTTCTCAAATGAAAAGCAAAAGGAAATTTTCGCTGGCTCCACACATTTCAATCCAGTTGATTTGATATGCGCAACAAAAGATTTTGAAGGTAATAAATTTAATTTACTGAATTATTCCGACCCCAAAACAGGCTTTATCACAGAAAAGTCAAAAGACGGTAAAACCCTTAAGGCTCAGGAACTTCCAGGCCTTTGGAATGGCTCAATGGCCGATTGGAACACTATTTTTGTGGAAGTGCCTTTGATTACTTTTAACCCAGTGAAAACTATTAATGATTTATTGCGGGAAGAGCATCAATAATTTAGCGATGAGATAGGAGTGAGGAGTTTTTAGAATAATAGTTTCATTGGATTTGAGCAAAAACTTATCGACCAATGAGTTTCGGCGCTTGAGTTATCTAATTTAAAGAATAAGCTTAAATCAACTACATACCCAATCAAAACGCCTCCTGTTTTAACTGGCGGCTATTAATATTTTCATTTGGTTAAAACCAAATGCAATTGATTTAGGGCATTTTATTGAATCAAAATGTCATGTAAACTGAGTAATTAAAATCTCATATCCCATCACTTTTATCTCATCACTTAATAAGTAAATCAGCAATAGTTTTATTTTCCAAAACCGCCAAATTTGCATCACGCCAGTCGGCAAGAATGTTGCGGAGGGTACAGGTTTCTTCATCGGCACAGTCGTCACATTTTCCATAAAAATGTAGTGAAACACATAGGGTTGGAGCAATAGGCCCATCGATAATACGAATTACTTTGGCGAAGGTGATTTTTGAAGGTTCTTGCCTTAAATAATAACCTCCACCTTTACCCTTTTGGCTTTGAAGTAAGCCGTGGTTTCGAAGTTCTAAAAGAATTGCCTCTAAAAATTTTTTGGGTATTTTCTCAGATTCTGCAATATGTGATATCAATAAAGGCCCTTTCTCAAAAGATTCTGCCAATACTTTCAATGCTTTTAGTGCATATTTTGCTTTTTTCGAAATCATTTAATTTTTGAAAAAATTGGTAACTCAATTGTATTGGCTCAAAT
>JANMZR010000270.1:0-13790 GCA_031383555.1 Cytophagaceae bacterium
GATTGGATGAGTTGGGTTTGGGTTGCTTTGAGCTTCTTATAAGCTGTATTTATTTCAATATTTTGCTTATTTAAAAGGTTATTCGTTTTAATTTTAACTCTATAATATCTATAAATTATTAGTGCAATAATAAATATTAAAACTAGAGCAATGATATAACTATTCTTAGCAGATTTCTCTTTTTTTAAATTTAATAATTGAAGTTCTTTCTCTTTTTGAAGAAGTTTAATTTTATTTTCTTTATTCCTTATATCAAAAGTGTATTCTAATCCATAAAGTTTTTTATCAGTAGCTATATTATAAATACTGTCTTTAATGATACTAAAACTATTCAAGTAGGTATATGCATTTTTGAAATTCGACACTTTGAAATAAGTTGTGGCAAGCCCATAATATGCTTCTTTTAATTCTGCCTTTGAGTCCATTTCTAAGGCCATAGATTCAGCGTGTTTATAATCCTTGATTGCTTGATCAAATTGTTGTTCTTGATAATTAATATTGCCAAGCCCTAATAGCGACTGGGTTATGTCTAAATTAGAATTAAGTTGCGTTGCTATTTCCAATGCTTTTTTGAAATTTTTCCTTGCTAAATTATATTGTTTTTTACTACTATAAACTTTGCCTAAAAAATTTAAAGCAACTGGATAGTTCCTATTGCCTTGCCAATTTTGAGCAGATTTATTTAAAAAAAAGATGGCAGAATCTCCATTTTTCTTATTAAAGTATAAATCTCCCAAATTCAAATTAATGGAACCGATTAATTCTTTATCACCCAATTCGTTACTAAGAATCAATCCACGTAATAGAAATTCCTTTGCCTTTTTGAATGAGTTGGGAATTTTGATGTATAATGCACCTAAATTGCTACATAGCGAAACTATTCTCTTTTTGTCCTTTATTTTCTCAGCAATTTCAAGTGCATGTAATAAATTATATAAGGCGGGTTCATCATCACCTTGCATAGTATATAAGCCTCCAATATTACTATACATATTTGCTATTCCAATTTGGTCACCTATTGATTGGAATATAGATAGCGATTTATTAAAATTTGTCAAAGCACTTATATAATTACCTCCATTATAGTAGGCAATCCCGATAAATTTATAAGAATTAGCAATTCCTTTTTTGAATTTTATTCTTTCAGAAATATCTTTTGCTTTTGATGCATAATTAAGTGCAGTATCAGTAGCAATGTTTAGATACACTTTACTTAATTCAAGAAGAGCTTTAACTTTGTTAGAGTCTTCTTTTGCTTTGGTAATCTCGTGCTTAATGCTGTCAATAATCTCGCTGTTTTGTGCAAAACCAAAACTACAAATAAGTGCAAGAAGGAGGGTAAGGGTTGGTATTTTCATGTTCAATTAATTTGAATAAGTAATTTTATAATAAACTCACTTCCTTCACCTTCTTTGCTCTCAACTTCCAAACTTCCTCCATGCCCCTTAGTCACAATATCATAAGCTAAACTCAGCCCCAGCCCCGTTCCCTGCCCTGTCGGCTTAGTGGTAAAAAAAGGTTGAAATATTTTTGATTTTATTTCTTCGGTCATGCCTGTGCCGTTGTCTATTACTTTTATGATGAGCTGATTTTCAGCTTGCTCTGTTTTTACCACGACCAAAGGTTTTTCAACGGTTTTTACGGCCCAAAATGCATTATTAATCAAATTCAATAAAACCCGCCCAATATCTTGAGGAATTACTTCGATTTTGGGCAGGTTTGGATCAAAATCAGTTTTAAAATCGGAGTTGAAATCTTTATTTTTTGCTCTTAAGCCATGGTAAGCCAATCGTAAATATTCATCTGCCAAGGCATTAATATTGGTGAGTTCTTTTTCGCCAGTGCTGGCTTTGGAATGTTCGAGCATTCCTTTTACAATTGAGCTGGCCCGTTTGCCATGGAGTGTAATTTTTTCAAGATTTTGCTTTAAATCATTTGATATCACTTTGGCTTCATAGATATCTCCTTTATCCAATTCCTGATTCATTTCGCCAACTAATTCAGTAGATACTTCTGAGAAATTATTCACAAAATTCAAAGGGTTTTGTATCTCGTGGGCGATACCTGCGGTGAGTTCACCGAGCGAGGCGAGTTTTTCGGATTGAATGAGTTGGTTTTGCGTGGCTTTCAGTTCGGTCAAAGTTGCCTCCACCCGCTTTTTGGCATCCTCCAATTTTGTGAAATCCTCGTAGCGGGCATACGCCACAGCGAAGGCATCGGCGAGGGTTTTTGCCAAACCGATTTGGTCTGCGGAGAGTGGTTCGGCGCTGCCAATATAGAGCATCCCTTGTGTGAACGGCACGAACTGTAAGGACAATGATTCGGGTGGTTCTTCCCCGCCCTGGTAGGTTTTTTTCTCCTTGACGTAGCCTTGCTCGGTCATCGAATGAACCCAGACAGCAAACTGTTCCTTGTCCCAAAAATCGGTGTAAACTTCCCGCTTACGCCAATGCTCAACCGTTTTTTGGGTAGTGGCAGCGCCCTCGAAAGGCAGGTGGAGTGCGGCGAGCGAATTGCCATCGGGGGTGGAGAGGTAAGCATGGACTGTTTCACTGGCTTCGTCCATGATGAAGACACCGCAGCGGAAAAACGGCACACCGAGCATGGTAAGCTCCCGCCAAACCAGCGGGGTGATGCGCTTCAAGTCATCCGTCGTGCGCATGGAGGCGATTTCGCCACGTACCCGATCGAGCGAGGCGGTGCGGGCGGATTCGACGGCACGGGCCTCCGCCTTTTGCAGATCGAGGAAGCGGGTATAGGTTTGTTCGAAGACTTTGGCAAACCGCTGATAGACCAGAAAGTTTTCCTCAGTAAAAGGCACTACATTGGTAAACTCCAGAAGCCCATATTTGATATTGGTATAAGAGAAGAATACATTTTCAGACGACCGCCAACCATCCTTCACTTCATCAGGGAGATTTTTGTGGTCGGTCTCCGTTAGCATATATTCGGTATACTCGTCTTTCTTTTTATTGAGCAACTCAA
Organism: Cytophagaceae bacterium; assembly: GCA_031383555.1. Lineage (GTDB taxonomy): Bacteria > Bacteroidota > Bacteroidia > Cytophagales > Spirosomataceae > JANMZR01. The sequence continues at coordinate 2,986 of JANMZR010000270.1, forward strand.
TGGTAAATTGTGGAATACCTTGCTTCCATAATTTCCATACTTTTCCAATAGTTTTATTTGTTAAGGGTACTGTGAAGAATTGAGGCGAATGGCTCATGTTTAGTTCTGCATACCAATACCGCATAATCTGTGCTTCTTCGTCGCAAAGAACAATGGCGCAGCCCCAATCCGTAAATCCAAGGTTTTGAATTTGGGCATACATAAGAGCAACTACATCAGCCAGTTCGTCACTTTTATGCATCGCTATGGATTTGGCTCTTACTCTTTCCAGTGCCAGCTGAATTTCAGCCTCCCTCGCCTGTGCTTCTGCCTTTTGCAGGTCGAGGAAACGGGTGTAGGTTTGTTCGAAAACTTTGGCAAAGCGCTCTAATATGACAAACTGCTCCTCTGATATTGGCTCCGTATCAACAGATTCTAAGAGACCGTGCTTCATAATTGCACTTGAAAAAACATCTTGATAACCAGAATTTAGAATTAACTGTTTCACTTCCTCAGGAAGGTGTTTGAAATCGGTCTCAGTCAATATCAGTTTATCAAACTTTTTCTTTTCTTGTCCTTCCAGCGTCAGGCTAAGACGTGGGAGCTGATCTTCCCAGGCTTCCCATGTTTTTTGAAAAAAAGGATGTATGGTACGGGGAATATTAAAGCATTCTGCAAACGTGTTTTGTGCCGTACTGGTCGTCCAAAATTGTAAGATATCTTTACGTTCATCTGGAAGGATGAGCTCAATGCCGGAAGAAGCAAAACCGAAGGGTTTTATTTCTTCAAATAATAATGCTACGACATCGCTCAATTCTTCACTTCTGTGCATAGCCATAGATCGAGCTCGCACTCTCTCCATGGCCAATTCGATCTGTGCTTCCCTGGCTTGTGCTTCTGCCTTTTGGAGATCGAGGAAGCGGACGTAAGCTGAGCCGAATACATTAGAAAATCTTCGCAGTAAGGCGTGTGTCTCTGCATTAGGTTTGGTCATGGATGTCATGACGAGCGAACCTCCTGCAAAATCGGCAACTGACCAATAGGCAGTTATATCTTTAGGTTTCAATCCTTTGGTGGAATTTACAACCACCTTATAAGCCTCCGGTGCATGTTGCTTCAACATCTTGCAAAAATCCTCAAATTTTTTGCCCTCGTTTATAAGTACGTAATCTTTCTTGTTTGACCTATAGCAGGCCATCATCTCCTCAACAATGGCGATCCCTTTTTTGGGAAAACGGGATTGTGTCTGGACTATTTCTTGTTCGCTATTTGGCGATCGTGATGCTGCCCAAGACTCGAAATAGTCGGGAGATTCATCGTATAAATGAATGGCGCATGTTTCCAATTCTTTTTGATCGAGCTTTCCAAGTTGCCTCCTTAGTTCAAGGGCAACATCAGCCAATTCATCACTTCGCTGCATGGCCATTGTTCTTGCACGAACTCTTTCCATTGCCAGTTGAATTTGCGATTCACTTGCCTGTGCTTCGGCCTTTTGCAGATCGAGGAAGCGGGTATAGGCTTGTTCGAAAGCTTTGGCGAAGCGTTTCAGAATATTTTTCTCCTCGGCTGTTGCTTTTACAAATTGAACCAAACCGAATCTTCCGTATTTATGATTGACTTCAGTTGACTCTAAATTTTCAAAATTATAAACGTGCTTTTTTATGACTCTATTAAAATAATCGGTACCGGTCATTTCCTCCATTACGTGGAAAAATTGTTGCATGGCATCTTTTCCATGAAGTGATAAATAAGAGAATTCCTTTCCTTCTTTCCAATCTTTAATGGTCGTATTTTCCCAGGGAGCTGTCGGAGGGCTATAAAAAAATGGCTCTTCAAGAATTCCTTCAATGGGTGACATCCAGACATCTTGATACCCTTTTTCTAAATAAAGTATGGAGCTAAAGAGTTGGAAAAACTCAATTTCCAAGACTTTTAATTGGTTGTAAAGTACAGTTACTACTTTTGCCAATTCCTCGCTTTTATGCATGGCCAAAGAACGGGATCGCACTCTCTCTAGAGCGGCTTCAATCTGCGCTTCTCTAGCCTGGGCTTCTGCTTTTTTCAGATCGAGCAATCTCCTATAAGCCAGATCAAACACTGATGCAGACCGCATTAATAAGTCTTTGGCTTCATAGGACGGCTCTTGCATCGATGCTAAAAGTAGGGTTCCTCCAGAAAAATCTGCGCAGTGATAGAATTCTTTTTTTGGTATATTCCTGGCTTCCGGAACTAATGGTTGCATGACTTTATAAAACTCTTTTATTCTATTCCCGCTGGCTACAATCGTATATTGTTTTGAGGGCCCTTGATATTGTTTAATCATTTCTTTCATAACCGCACAGGATTCTTTTCCAAAGAGAACTACTCCAGTAACCATTTTAGCATCCGGGTCGCCTGCCGGATGAAGAAAGGCGAACCAGGATTCGATATGTTTTGGATGGGTCTCATAGAGTTCTACAACCATGCCATTCAATTCCGTCTGACCGAGCAAACCCATCTGTTCTCGCAGAACAAGGGCCACTTCTTTTAACTCCTCAGAAGTATGCATTGCCAATGCTCGGGCTCTTACACGTTCCAATGCTGCTTCTATCTGCGCCTCTCTTGCCTGGGCTTCTGCCTTTTGGAGATCCAGAAATCGAGTGTAGGTTTGCTGGAATACTTTGGCGAATCTGCCCACTATTGTCAAGGTTTCCTCAGATAAACGAAATGAACTTACCAATTCTATCTGGCCATATTTCATGTTTACAAGGGTAAAATGTGCAGCTTCTGTCTCCCTCATTATATTCTGAAATCCTTTTGGTAAGAGCCTCAATTCTGTTTCTTTCAGGAGATACTTAACGTAGTCATCATAATCATCACCGGAAGCTGATTGACGTAAATAGGGCTCTTGTGTTTTCCAGGATTCCCAATGTTGGCTGATATGCGGATTTGATTTACCCAGAATTTTATAACTGCGTGGTAAAGTCATACTATCAAATCCGGCCATCCAGCATTCAATCATCTCATCTTCTTCGTGAAAAATGTTGATGTTGCATCCGAAATCCACAGGTTCCATTTGACCGATCTGTTGGTAAAGCACCCCCACTACCTGAGCCAGTTCATCGCTTTGATGCATGGCCATTGTAGCCGCTCTTACTCGCTCTAATGCCAACTGAATTTCGGCTTCTCTGGCCTGCGTCTCCGCTTTTTGCAGGTCGAGGAAGCGGGTGTAGGTTTGCTCGAAGACTTTTGTAAATCGGGCCAATAAATGTTCATGCCCATCGGAAAGTACATTTGTCGAGACAATGATTATCCAACCATGAGAAAAATTAAAAGTATAGAAGACGACTTCTTCTGGAAAATTTAAAGTTACGTGCTTAAAACTCTCATTAAAATGTTTGAAAATAAATTCGCCATGTTCCCGATTGGCTTTCCCCTTCACCACATCTTTAAAGAATACTTCCTTTTGTTTCCAGCTCTTATATCTTCTAATTCCAACCGGATCACCATTTATGGGGTACATGAAAAAATCCCTGATGATATTGCCCTCCGGTGAGACAATCCATCCGTTGACGACTCCGGCGAGTTGGTCAATAAATTCAAAACCGCATGTAAAAGGTTGAACACCAAAAGATCTTAACTCTTTGAAAAGCAAACTTGATGCATCGGCCATTTCCTCGCTCTTGTGCATGGCCAAAGAAGTTGCCCGAACTCTTTCTAATGCAGCTTCTATCTGTGCTTCCCTTGCTTGTGCTTCTGCCTTTTGGAGATCCAGAAATCGAGTGTAGGTTTGATTGAATACTTTAGCGAAGCGAGTTAATATTATGGATGAACCTTCACTCAACTCTTTATCAGCCACCAGCTCCAGGTATCCCATCGAAAAGTAAGCGCAATGAAAGAATGTGGGGTCTGGCATATCTTCAATGACCTTGGCTTCTAATTCAGTTCTACTTGCTATTGGGAAAACGAAGTCACAGTGTTTTTTTAGTGCTGATCCCTCCACCTTCACAGTGAAGAATGTTTCCTTCCGGCTCCACAAATCATAAAGTTTTTGGAGTATTTCATCCCCAAGAAGTGGAAATACAGCCATTTCCAGGTAGTCAGCATCAGTTCGGGCTCCCCCATATAGTATTTGCTGATTTTTGCTCTCATCGAAGATGACAATACTCGCATCGGAAAACTCCTGGACATCCAAATTCCTCAACTCTTTATAAAGGACTGTAGCTACATCAACCAGTTCTTCGCTTTTATGCATGGCCAATGAACGAGATCTAACCCGCTCCAAAGCGGCTTCGATATGTGCCTCTCGTGCCTGCGCTTCTGCTTTTTGCAGGTCGAGGAAGCGGGTATAGGTTTGCTCGAAGACCTTGCAAAATCGTTGGAGTAAGGAGTATAGTTCGTCTTGTGGTTTCGTCCAGGAGGAATAACCCATAAAACCAAACTGATGGCGGCATTGAAGTAGGTGATAATCCGAAGCACCTTCGGGGACATATTCAATTTCGAACAGTAATTGTTCCTTGAATACTTTTTGAGCGACCTCCTTTTCAAGTGCGAATTGGCGATAAGGCTCTTTGTTTTTAAAAGCATCTATATCTGCCTGAAAAGTATAATGATCAGTACCGTTTACAGTGTTGTTTGATTTCAGACTGCTTTGTCCGTTATTGTTCCAAATTTGGAGCGTATTTTCTTCTACATTTACAAATGAAATCCAGGAAGCAACTGTCTCTGTTCTGAGAATCTTGAATTGATTGGTCAATTCATTAACAACCTGTTCCAACTCGTCGCTTTTGTACATCGCCATAGTGCGGGAGCGCACCCGTTCCAGCGCCGCCTCTATTTGCGCTTCTCTCGCCTGCGCCTCCGCTTTTTGAAGGTCGAGGAAGCGGATATAGGTCTGTTCGAAGGCTTTGGCGAAGCGAACCAAAATTGATTTTTGCGCTTTGTCGAGCGGTTCTGTTGCGATGATTAGGAGGTAGCCGTGTGAGAAATTTCCAAAATGAAAATAGGTCGTTTCCGGCATGTCAAGAATCCCACGCCTTTCCTCCTCGGTTCTCTCAGCATCCGGATAGGCGACTTCCAGGTGCTTCTTGAGTTGTTGGGCATCCAGTTTCTGACTGAAAAAAGGTTCTTTACGTTTCCAGGCTTCATATCTTTCTAAAAGCACCTGATCGCCTATCAAGGGAAGGGTAAAATTCACGAGCAAATTACTGTCAGTCTGAGACCCCCAAAGTTCCTGGCGTTTTTTTTCTTCATTAATAAGCGCAAAACCACATTGAACCGATTGCGTTATCCCCAGGTTTTTCATTGCATCATACATCACAGTGGCCACGCTTATCAAATCTTCGCTTTTGTGCATGGCCATAGAGGCTGACCTGACACGTTCCAAAGCTGCCTCGATTTCCAGTTCCTTGTTTTTTGAGTTAAGAACCAGATTCGCTTTTTGTTTCTGTCGATTGTTTCGCACTAAAATAAAAGATAGGAACATCAGTGAAGCCAATGCCCCGGCTATGCTAAAAAGCCAGATACGCTGCGTTTTATTTTCCTGTTCTTTTAGGTGGCTTTCTGATTCCAATAATTCTATATCACGCTGCCTTTTTTTTAAAACACCTTGTATTTCCAACTCTGATCTATTGGCAGCATTGTTAAGCCTTTCCTCTTTTTCTTTTGCCTCCCTATATATCTTTAGATAAGTAAAAGCTTTCGATTTATTACCGGTTTGTTCATACAATTGGCTTAATAATCTGGCAGTAAGAATCAGTCTTGGAAGTAGATTTATTTCGGTAGCCCAATCAAAAGATGTTTGTGCATATTTAAAAGCATTTCTTAAATTGCCAACACTTTTATAGGATTCAGCAAGGTCATAGGCCGCCCAACAGGCACCGTGTCTATCATTATATTTCAAATAGGCTGTGATGGATTCCTTAAAAACCGATTGAGCTTCCTCACTTTTGCCTTGTGCCTGTAACATTCGAGCTTTTACCCATAATAATTCAGCATCAAAAAATAAGGATCCTTTTATTCCTCCTACTTTTAGATAATCTTTGTACTCCGGCGGAAAATCCTGAATTCTTTTCAAACCAAAGAGACTTTCTGAGATAAGTAAATAAGTATTAGCTACTCTTTCATTATAATTTATTTCTTTTCGCAGCTTTAATTCCTTATTTTCATATTTAAGGGCTTTTTCTGAATTTGTCAAATACCACTCATAAATTATGGCAACAGAAATATAAACAGGTTTAAGCAGGTCTTTATCCCCTATCTCAGTCAATAGTTCTTCTGCCTGAAAAAGATATTCCAATTGCAAATTTACCCGATTGTGTATGCCATATGTCCTTGAAAGCAAATAAGCACAGTGAGCCTTTATGTATTTATCTGCTTCCTTGGTATAAATATTGATGGCTTCTATTTCAAGCGGTTTTGCGGCTGCTTCCATGCCTTTCCCCAAGAGGTCATCAATATCTCTAGCGAGGATAAACAATTGGTGGTAAGACCAGTTTAATTCTTGATACAGACCTTGAGCAAGTTTCTTATGTTTCTTCGACTTTTCTTTATCCGATTTAAAATAAATAAAAGAAAGGGCATCCTGTAAATGAGCGGTGATTTCTACATTTTTCTTTTCAGCATAATAGCTTAATGCCTCTTCCAACTTTGCTATCATGGTTTCGATTTCTGAATCTCTTATTCCAATGGGCATTACAATGTTTCCAAAAATATCAAAATCAGTATATTGTCCTAAAACTCTATTTCCTTCCACTTCATAGTAGATATCCAGACTATTGATAAACTCATTTACTTCGTTCATCTTATTGATATCAGACGTTTTAATAAATGCATTTCCAGCGTTTATCCTCCGTCTGAAAATGGCAAGACTCTTCAGGTACAATCCTTCTCCCCTGGTAAATTTTAGTTGTTTCGAAATGGTCCGGGCTTCGCTGAGGGCTTTAAATCCATTCAGGAAATCCAGGTTATAGAAGCAGAGATTGGCGAAGTTCGTTAGCATATGTACACGAACCGTATCCTTATGGGAATGCCGAGTTATAGCAAGCTGTAGTTTAACAAGCTCATTTTGTTGTACCCTAACAGTATCCTGAGCGCAAACCATAAGTGAAACCGTGAAGAAGAGAAATAGAATTAATACTTGTTTCATGATTGTTCTGTTTTACAAGGTAATGAAATAATAAACTCCGTTCCCACACCCTCTATACTCTCCACCTCAATAGTTCCTCCATGCCCCTTAGTCACAATATCATAGGCCAAACTAAGCCCTAAACCTGTGCCTTGACCAGTGGGTTTGGTGGTAAAGAAGGGCTGGAAGATTTTGGCTTTTACCTCATTGGGCATGCCAATGCCATTGTCTTTCACTTTGATAATGATTTGATTATCAGATTGCTCAGTGCTTAAGATAACTAAAGGTTTTTCAATATTCCGAACCGCATAAAAAGCATTATTTATCAAATTCAGCAAAACCCGCCCAATATCCTGCGGAATCACTGCTATTTTTGGCAGATTGTCATCGAAATCAGGCTTGAAGTCACTATTGAAGGCATTGTCCTTTGCCCTTAAACCATGGTACGAAAGCCTTAAATATTCATCCGCCAATTGATTAATATCAGTCAATTCCTTTACGCCGGTGCTCGTTCGTGAGTGCTCCAACATTCCTTTTACGATACTGCTTGCTCGCTTGCCATGGAGCGTGATTTTCTCTAAATTTTGTTTTAAATCGTTGGCTATTTCTTTAGCGTCTTCAATATCTCCCTTGTCCAATTCAGTATTCATTTCTCCAACTAATTCAGTTGATACTTCTGAGAAATTATTGACAAAATTCAAAGGGTTTTGTATTTCATGGGCAATGCCTGCTGTGAGTTCGCCTAGAGAAGCAAGTTTTTCGGATTGGATGAGTTGGGCTTGGGTGGATTTGAGGGTTGAAAGTGTTTGTTCTACTTTATCTTTTTGTTCTTGTAAAACAATATTTGCCTTTTGTTTTTGCCGATTGTTTCGATAAAGAATTAAACCGATGATGGAAAGAACAGCAAGCCCAGCAAGAAAACTATAGGTCCTGATTTTTGATTGTGTTTCTATTTGCTGCTTTTCCAATTCCCGCAAACGGGAGGCTTCGCTTAGTAACAAACTCTGAAAGTTGGCCAGATTTTTGTATTTTTCTTTATTCCACGCATCTTTTGTAGTGAGGGTAAGCCCTTGATATTTAAAAGCACTATCCGTTTGATTGTTGAGCAAATACGCTTTGTATAAGTCCTCGTAAACGCCTCCGTCTCTAAAAGATTTTGAATTTATCAATCCTGGTTCAGAACCTACTTCGAATGCTTTTTTGGCATAGTAAAGGGTGGAATCTTTACGGCCACTATTCTGATGCATCGAGGACAGATTTCTATATACCCATAACAAAAGAGGCCTGTTAACTTCCTTATATTTGGTAGCGATTTCCAATGCCTTATAGAGGTACTTTCTCCCCAATTCATCATTCTTCTCCTTAAAGGCCTTACGTGCCAGTGTTATATAAGGTGCGCTTTTCCATACCATTTCATCATTAGCCTGGTCGAAAAACTTCAAGGACTTCTGAGCATATACTTCCACAGAATCAAGCTGATCTGCATCATAGTACAGCCTCGCAATTGCATCAGAAGTCACGGCTATTCTAAAATAATCTTTGGTTAATGACGCTATCCTTTCAGTTTCTTTATAATGCAGAATGGCCTGTTCTTTATTTTCCGTGGCATCCATTAATCCTCCATAATGCGAATGGAGAACACCCAATCTTATTAATCTAAATTCAGAAGGTGAGATATTGCCCTCACTAAATGCATTTTTTTCGGAAGCGGGGTTTTGCAAGATTTCAAACGCCTGTAACAAATTTTTCAGTGCAGCAGCATATTCTCCTTTTTGCGTTAATGTATTTGCCTGGGCTCCCAAAATACGCCCTTCGTGTAATGACTGCTTGCTTTTTCGTGCAAGAGATAAACCCTTCTCCGTATAAAATAGCATAGAGTCATAATTTAATGCCTCATAGTATAAGAAAATGCGAGTAATTGAACTTAACCTAATTGAGTCGTGGGTAGCAGTATGGAGTGCATTCCTTAGGCTGTCAATTTTGGATTGTTGGGCAAAACTAACACTACAAATAAGTGCAAGGAAGAGGCTTAGTTTTTTCATGGTTTTTTAAAGATTAATGACCTCATTATAAGGCAATATACTTATTTTTTCATTCAAAATTTCGTTTCTTTCTCCCCCGTGTAGCAATATACTTTGGCTTTGGGGTTGTTGCAGTTTTTGCCAATATTTCAAGCCACGCAACATACTATCTTCTATTTTTTTACTTGATTTTATTTCAATGGCTGTTGGTTGGCCTTCTCTTTCTAAGATCAAATCTATTTCGTTGCCTGCACTATCTCTAAAATAGTACATTCCTTCGTTTTGGGCATTATTAAAATTGTTTTTTCGTATTTCTGAAATTATCCAATTTTCAAAGATTGCTCCGTAATCGGTGTTTTTTTGTAAAATTGCTTCGGTTTTAATGCCCAACAAAAAGCATAATAAACCTGTATCGTAAAAATAGATTTTAGGGCTTTTTACAATCCTTTTGTTCAGATTGTTGTACCAAGGCTGTAATTGAAAGATGATATAAGAGTTTTCCAACAAACCCAACCACGCCAATATCGTCTTGGTATCCACGCCCGTTTTCTTTGCCAAATCGTCTCTGTTGAGTATTTGCCCTGCATAATTGGCACATAAATAGACAAAGCGAGTGAAAGCCGCCAAGTTGGTAATGTTGCGTAAAAGCCGCACGTCACGTTGTACGTAGGTCTGCACGTAGCTATTCATCCAAGTATTGGGGAGCAGTTTTTCGTTCCAGATTTCAGGGTAACCGCCTGTAAGTATGAGTTTGTTTAGGTTGTTGTCATCCAATTTTGCCTCAACCAATTCTGCATAACTTAGGGGCAGTAGCGATAAATAGCCTGCTCGTCCTGCCAAAGATTGCGAAACTTGCTCTTGCAATAGGAAATTATTTGAGCCAGTCAAAATGAACTGCCCACGTTTGGGATTGTTATCTAATCTTTCTTGTAAGTATCTGAATATATGTGGCACTCGCTGCACTTCGTCAAATATTGCCCCGGTTTCATACTGTTTCAAAAAGACTTCGGGATTTTGTTCAGCCTCGAATTGCACTGTGGGATTTTCGAAATTCACATACGGTTTTCCCTCAAATAAAACTTTGCTCAAGGTAGTTTTGCCACTTTGACGAGGTCCAGTGAGGCATAAAGCTCTAAATTGCGTTAGTGCTTGTTTTGCTTCTGGTAGTATTTGTCTATTTATCATATCTGCTCCATTTTTACAAATATAAGTAATTTATGGAATTGAATTCCATTTTTGCAATTTTATGTAAAAATGGAATTTAGGTATTTGGTAGTATCACCAAAAATATTGTACCCTCACCCTCCAAACTTTCACAATCAATAGCCCACCATGCCCCTTCATAACAATATCATACTTAATCTGAATCATAGATTTTAAAGGATTTATGGATTTCACTGATTTTATTTTCTTTTTACAATTCATTTTCTAAGTAATCTTTTAATCTCCTTAATCTGTGATTCAGACAATGGACAATTTAACAATAAACGTCGTTCCTTCACCTTCCACACTCTCACACTCAATCGTTCCCCCATGCCCTTTAGTTACAATATCATAAGCTAAACTCAGCCCCAAACCAGTGCCTTGCCCAGTTGGTTTTGTGGTGAAAAAGGGTTGAAAGATTTTGGCTTTTACTTCTTGAGACATGCCTGAACCGTTATCTTTACTTTTATAATTATTTGTTTATCAGTAAGCTTAGT
>JANMZR010000332.1:0-30813 GCA_031383555.1 Cytophagaceae bacterium
TCAAGATATATACCTTAAATGGTAAATTAAACCAAAATAAAACCGAACTTTTAAAAATGGATTTTAATAAAATATCGCTAAATGCTTCATTACTTTTTCCGGAAATTTATCTGATTGAGTATTAAATTGACAGGCAAATTCTTTACGAAAAAGTTATTATAAAGTAGTTTAAATTGGTAGGTCACCAACTATAAATCAGAAAGCCTTTTGGCAGCTTCCAATAGCATTTCATCCGATTTGGCGAAGCAAAATCGAAGTATTTTATAATCATGCTTATTTGAATAAAATACTGAAAGAGGTATAGAAGCTACGCCAATTTCCTTAGTAAGCCTTACTGCATAATCGAAATCATTTTCATAGGAAATATTTTTATATGATAATGATTGAAAAAAGGTTCCACTCGAAGGCAATATTTCAAATCGGGAAGTTTTTAAGTTTTCAACGAAAATATTTCGCTTTTTTTGGTAAAAATTTGAAAGTTCTAAGAAATGCTCCTTTTGTTTCAAAAAACTAGCATACGCATATTGAATTGGTGTATTTACTGAAAAATTAATCCACTGATGTATTTTTCTAAACTCAGCTGTAAGTAATGGATTAGCAAGGCAAAAACCTAATTTCCAGCCTGTTGTGTGGTATGTTTTTCCAAATGACCCGCAAATTAAAGTCCGCTCTTTTAGCTCATCGTTTCGCATTAGCGACCAATGCTCATTCCCATCAAATAAAATATGCTCGTAAACCTCATCAGAAACAATGAGAATATTTGTATCCCTAACCAAGTTAGCCAATTGATCTAAGTCTTTTTTAGTAAAAACAGTACTGGTAGGATTTGTTGGGCTGTTCACAACAATTGCTCTAGTTTTTGGTGTAATTATTTCTGCTATTTCCTCCCAATTAATTGCATAATTATTGGCCGGACTGGTAATATATTTTACAGCGATGCCACCATGTGCCTCAATTGAAGGTACATATAAGTCATAACAAGGCTCAATTACTATTACCTCATCACCTTTATTTACAAAAGTTGCAAAAGCACAAAATAGTGCTTCTGTGGCCCCTGCTGTAATAGTTATTTCAGTATATGGGTCATAATTTATTTGCCATAAATCGTTGTATTTATGCGAAATAGATTCACGTAATTCCAAAACTCCAGGCATTGTAGCATATTGGTTGTTTCCTTTTCGAATATTTTCGGCCACTAGTTCTTGCAAATCAGGGTGACAATTATAACTTGGAAACCCTTGTGAAAGGTTTAGTGCTTTGTGTTCATTAGCCAAATTACTCATTATTGTGAAAATGGTAGTGCCTGTGTTAGGAAGTTTTGAGTTGAAATTAATCATTAAATAAGGAAAGTTTTTTTACAAATTTAAGTCCAAAAGAGGAAAGGTCTTAATTCAAATAGGCCTAATACATCACAATTCACTGCAGCCTTTCAATATTTAATGGTTCCTCATAAAAATAACCATTCAATTTCAAAAATAGTTGCGCCAACCCTATTACGTCATCCATGCAATACTCCCGAATTTTTTCCAAATTATTTTTAATATAATATTCAGTATTCACTTCATCACCTCCCATACTTATTTTGCTCGATTCTATTCCAAACAAAGCTGTAAGCATTTCTAAAGAGGTAAACTGTTTTTTATCGCCAAATTTCCACATTTCAAGGGTGTCATAATGAGGTACTTCCCAAGGTTTTTTACCAGAAATATCGAGTGCTTTGGGGAGTTTAATACTATTTACGAGCATTCTCCGGCATAAATAAGGATAGTCGAACTCCTTCCCATTGTGTGCACATAAGGCTAATTCTTTTTTAGAAAATTTTTCATCAAGAAAAGTTTTGAAAGAAACTAAAAGCTCTATTTCACTTTTTTCAACAAAAGTTTTTGTTTTGAAGCAAAGTTTTTCTTCTTCATCCCAATAAAAAAAACCAACCCCAATTACTATAATTTTACCAAATTCGGCATATATGGCAGCTCTTTCAAAATACAATTCATTGGCTGCAATATTATGATCATTTTTAAGAAAACTTGCCTTTCGTTCCCAAAGTTTTTGGAGCCTGGGGCTAAGTATATCGAAGGACTTTTCACCTGAAACCGTTTCAATATCAATAAAAAGTAGATTTTTGAGTAACTTTTTTAATTCCATTTATTTTAGATTCAATAATTCATTGTTGTATTAAGCAATATGTAAAAATCGCTTTAAAAATACTCATTTAAAATTACTAACTTGTGTTTATGAAAAAAATAATTCTCATCCTGTTGTTAGCTCAAAATATGTTTGCACAAAATTATGATATTGAAGGTCATCGAGGTTGCCGTGGGCTTAAGCCCGAAAATACTATTGAAGCATTTTTACATGCTTTAAAATTTAATGTAAACACCTTAGAATTAGATGTTTGTATTTCGAAAGATAAGAAAGTAGTTGTTTCACATGAGCCATATATGAATAGCTTATATTGTAGCCACCCCAATGGAAATGCAGTTTTGAAAGCTGAGGAGAAAAGCCTCAATTTATTTGAAATGAATTATGGTGAAATAAAAAAATTTGATACTGGCAAAAGAGGTAACAAAAACTTCCCAGTTCAGGAAAAAATGAGTACTTACAAACCACTTTTAAAAGATGTTTTTGAAATAATTGAAAGTGATATCAAAAAAAATAATTTGAAACCAATAAATTATAATATTGAAATAAAAAGCGAGAAAGAAGAATATAATATTTCACAGCCTGAGGTGGATGAATTTTCAAACCTTGTCTATGAAACTATCAATCAATATATTCCAGCTGAGAGAATTGTTCTCCAAAGTTTCGACTTTAATATTTTAAAATATTGGCACAATAACATTGAAAATAATAGTTATAAAAAAGTAAAACTAGCTGCTCTAGTTGAAACAAAAGGTGTAAAGCCAACTTTCAGAGAATTGGGCTTTTTGCCAGATATTTATAGTCCTTACTATAAATTACTTACAAAAGGGAAGGTAAGAAAGAGCCATTCCAAGGGTGTACTTGTAATACCGTGGACGGTGAACGATTTAGAAGCTATGAAAAAAATTAAAGAAATGGGCACCGACGGCCTCATTACTGACTATCCAGATATTGCTGTTAAATTGATTGAGTAGAAAATTGCTAATTGTAAAGCTTTTCAATAAATTTACATATATTAACCATACTTGTTGACCAAATAATTATTATAAAACAACAACCTAATTGAGAATTATCTAGACCTATTGATATAACTGCAATTGTAATTTTTATTTATGACCATACTTAACGAAGCACTTATTTGGTTTATGAAAAGACGTTTACCTCGCATTCAGGCGCAACGTGAAAAGCCAATGGAGTTTCAAATGCAAGTGTTTCATGACTTGATTAATGCCGCCAAAGAAACAGTTTGGGGTAAAATGTACGATTTTTCTTCCATAAATACTGTTGCCGAATTTCAGCAAAGAGTGCCCATTTCAGCCTATGAAGAGCTTTTTCCATATATTGAAAGAGTGATGAAAGGCGAGCAAAATGTATTGTGGAACAGTAATATTAAATGGTTTTCAAAGTCGTCGGGCACTACAAATTCTCGAAGTAAATATATCCCTGTTTCAAAAGAATCTTTAGAGGAATGTCATTTTATGGGTGGTAAAGACCTGATGACGCTTTATATTGATAACAAACCAAATACGAAAATATTTGATGGAAAAGGATTATCGATTGGTGGTAGCTTAACCTCCAACCCTTTAAATGAAAACGGGCAAGCAGGAGACGTATCGGCTGTAATTATGAAAAATCTACCTATTTGGGCACAGTTAATACGAACACCTGAGCTTGAAGTTGCCTTACTTTCTCAATGGGAGGAGAAAATAGATAAAATGGCGACAATTACTTCTCAAGAAAATGTAACCAGCATACTTGGAGTACCAACTTGGACTATGGTGCTTATTGAGAGGGTTTTAGAAATGACTAACTCAAAAAATATACTTGAAATTTGGCCAAATTTCGAAGTGTTTTTTCATGGAGCGGTTGCATTTCAACCTTATCGAGAATTGTTTAAAACGAAAATATTTAAGAGTGCCAAAATCAATTATTTTGAAATTTATAATGCCTCAGAAGGTTTTTTTGGGCTGCAAGACGACCTCTCAAAACCTGACGAAATGATGCTCATGATGGACTACGGGGTGTTTTATGAATTCATTCCTATAAACGATTCGGGTATGGAATCACCAAAAATATGCACTGTCGATGAGGTTGAAATAAATGAAAATTATGCCCTAGTAATTTCAACTAATGCTGGCCTTTGGCGCTATAAAATTGGTGATACTGTACGTATAACTTCAAAGTTACCTTTAAGAATTAAAATAAGTGGTCGAACCAAACATTTTATAAATGCTTTTGGTGAGGAACTTATTGTTGAAAACGCTGAAAAAGCAATTACACTCACCTGCCAGCAAGCCGATGCAGTAATTTTAGATTATACAGCTGGGCCAATATATATGGAAGGTGGGCAAAAAGGTTGCCATGAATGGGCAATTGAATTTATAAAAGAACCCCTTGACATTCAAATATTTGCAAAATTATTAGATGAAAATATCAAACTTCTTAATTCAGATTATGAGGCGAAAAGATCTTATAATATGGTTCTAGAAAACCTCAAAATTCAAGCCCTCCCTAAAGGTACATTTTATGAATGGATGCGCCGTAGAGGGAAGTTAGGTGGCCAAAATAAGGTTCCAAGGTTAAGTAATAACCGAGAGTACTTAGAGGAAATATTTGAGCTAGTAAAAGAGCTCGAATCTGTTGATATTGATTAGTATTTGTACTTATTCAAAAATTATTGTCTTATTCCCAGAAATAAAAACCCTATCTTCAAAAACGAGTTTTAACGCTTTTGCCAATACTATTTTCTCCACATCTCGGCCTGCTGCAGCAATTTCTGCCACGGTTTTAGTATGATTTACGGCTATTACATCTTGGAAAATTATGGGGCCCTCATCCAAGTCGTCAGTCACGAAATGTGCAGTTGCACCAATAATTTTCACACCACGCTCATGCGCTTGCCTATATGGATTTGCTCCAATAAAAGCTGGCAAAAATGAATGGTGAATGTTGATTAATTTATGTTTGTATTTCTCGGTGAATTGTGGGGTTAATATTCGCATGAATTTAGCTAAAATAATATAGTCAAAATCATATTGGCTGAGTATTTCACTCATCTGATTTTCGTGGTTAAGCCGATCACTAAATTCAACTCCCTCAGCTGGTAAATAGTAGTACTTTACCTCAAATTTTGCAACCAAACTAGCCAATGAATCATGATTACCAATAACTGCTAATATGTTAAAAGGCAGGTCATTAAATTCATTTCTAATTAATAAATCACTCAAACAATGGTGCTCTTTGGTTACCAAAACGACTACATTTTTTTTTCTTTCTATTTGAACATTAATAAATGCATTTTTAGGTAATAAGCTCAATAATTTTTTTGAAATATCATTCATTATGTCATCCCCGCTATATAAAACCCTCATAAAAAATGTTTGGCTTTCTGGGTCAACATATTCATCG
This sequence comes from Cytophagaceae bacterium, assembly GCA_031383555.1. Classification (GTDB taxonomy): domain Bacteria; phylum Bacteroidota; class Bacteroidia; order Cytophagales; family Spirosomataceae; genus JANMZR01. The sequence continues at coordinate 5,551 of JANMZR010000332.1, forward strand.
GTGCGCTCAGCATTGGCACCCTTTTCAAACAATACACCAGTTATTTTATGGACTAGCCCTTTTTCATCGGCACAAATAATGCTTAAAATATAGTTTTGGGTCATTTTATGATTTAGTAAATTTTGCTAATCTAATCAACGTTAAGAAGTCGATGGGGACACCGACCTCGGGTGTTGAATAATTAATTCAAAATAAAATTTTATGAGTATTCTAAAAATAAGAGTAATAATAAAGATATTCAAACACAAAAAAAGCAAATAATCTTTTCATTTCTTACATTTGTGTAATAATTAAGTTTTGGTGGCCCATAAGCCCAATTTTAATAAGATAATTAATCCTCAAAAATAATTACCTCAATAAATCAACCAAGCTCTTTTATATTAGGGTAAAGTTATTTATTTTAGTTAAAAAACATAAAAATCAAATATTTATTAGAAAATGGAAAAAATTAAAGTAGCGAATCCTGTTGTTGAATTGGATGGTGACGAAATGACTAGAATCATTTGGAAGTTTATCAAAGACAAGTTGATAGTACCATATATAGATGTTGATATAAAATATTACGATTTAGGTATGGAATATCGTGATGAAACCAACGATCAAGTTACAATTGATGCTGCTGAAGCAATAAAAAAATATGGAGTGGGCATAAAATGTGCCACTATTACGCCTGATGAAGCCCGTGTGAAAGAGTTCAATTTGAAACAAATGTGGAAAAGCCCAAATGGTACAATACGAAATATATTGGATGGAACGGTTTTTCGAGAGCCAATTGTTTGTCAAAACGTGCCTCGTTTAGTAACTAACTGGACTACACCGATAATAGTGGGTCGTCATGCTTTTGGTGATCAATATAAAGCAACGGATTTTGTGGTTCCTGGCAAAGGAAAATTAACCATGAAGTTTGAAGGCGAAGACGGAAAAGTGATTGAGCATGAAGTTTATACATTCAAAGGAGCTGGCATTGCTATGGGTATGTATAATATTGACGAATCCATAAAGGGTTTTGCTCATTCATGTTTTAAGGTAGCTTTGGCAAAAAAGTGGCCCTTATACCTTTCTACAAAAAATACAATATTAAAAAAATACGACGGCCGCTTTAAAGATATTTTTGAAGAGATATTTCAAGCTGATTACAAAGCAAAATACGATGAAGCTGGAATCGTTTATGAGCATCGTTTAATCGACGACATGGTGGCCTCAGCTTTAAAATGGAGTGGTTCATTCGTATGGGCATGTAAAAATTATGATGGCGACGTTCAATCTGACTCAGTGGCTCAAGGTTTTGGTTCATTGGGACTTATGACTTCGGTATTAATAACACCTGATGGTGAAACTATGGAAGCAGAAGCAGCCCATGGTACCGTAACACGCCACTTCCGTGACCATCAAGCTGGTAAGCCAACCTCCACAAACCCAATCGCATCGATATTTGCATGGACTCGTGGCCTTGAGTTTAGAGGCAAAAAAGATGGCAACCAAGCTTTGATAAATTTCTGCCAAACACTTGAAAGAGTATGTGTTGAAACTGTGGAATCTGGAGCAATGACAAAAGACCTTGCCGTTTGTGTCCATGGCAACAAAGTGAATCATGGTGAGCATTATTTATATACCCAAGAGTTTTTAGATGCAATTGATGCCAATTTGAAGGCAGCATTGGCATAAAGTATGTATTGATAGAATACAAAAAAGGGATTAGATTTATCGTGAATTTAATCCCTTTTTTAATATAACTTAAAAATCTATTTTGAAAAATAAATGGCATTAATTTCAAAAAAGAAAATACCTTTTAGAATTAACGGAACTTTCCGCAAATATTTAGCAAAATATGGCCGAGAGATGGAACTTCCTGTGCAGTATACCGACCTCAAAAGATACGATAACACTATTGCCCTTTATGATAAAAAAGGAAACGATACGCTTTGGGAAACAGTGTTTTATCCGCCTTCAGACATTGAGCAAGTATATGAAAGCTTAAAAAGAATATACGCCGACCTCCGTGCCGATGGGGATATTTCAGTAATGAAACATCTTGTGGTTGACCGTGTAGATATTTGTACATATGCCAATACTCATCCTTTTAGGGTAAGAATTGTAAATAAAGTAAATGATAATTTTGACTATTTTTATATCAAAAAAGCAGATGCATCAAGGGTATATGGCCTTGAGCTCGAGCATATTCTATCACCCAACCGTATAAGTTATATTACTTTTAACGATACGTTAGTCGAAGAGCATATCGCAGGCATACCTGGCGACCAGTTTTTTAATACAGAACTACAATCAAGTGATTTGAATGCGACAAGGCTTTCAAAAGAATTTATAAAATTTACAGAACGTTGTCTAGTGGTTTTGCTTGGTGATATGCATTCCTCCAACTTTGTAATTGTGAAAACACCTGACTTTGAGGAAGTCTACTATCGAATTAGGCCTATTGATTTTGACCAGCAAAGCTACGAGGGCAAAAGGTCTGTATACCAACCTCAGTATTTCAAGCAGAATAACCCTCTTATTGAAATGGGCATGAAATACATGACACCAGAGTCAGTTAAGCAATACCAAATTGAAGAAAGATCATTAATTTCTGGTCGATTAAAAGCAGAAAAACAGCGGGTTTATGAGATGCTTGAAGTAATGGCTAGGGACGAAATATCATTACCTGAAAATATCACCCAGCTTAAAAAGGAACTTTCAAAATACTATAAAAATTCCGACTTTTTGAAATGCAAAAGCATGGGTGAAATAGTGTGGACGAGCCTCGAGCAAGTGTTACAACATTAAATTTATTTATGTTGAAATTTTAATGCTATAAAATAAAAATAACCAACCCAATATGAGGCAAATACCACCAATTGGTGCAATGGCGCCAAATATTGTTAGGCCAGTAGCACAAATCAAATAAAGTGAGCCTGAAAAAATTATAGTGCCAACCAAAAATAAATTTCCAGCTATTTTACTGAAATTATTTTTATATGCTAATGGTAATAAGCCAATTATTAAAATTGCAAAAGTACCATAAAACTGGTATTTAACAGCAGTTTCAAATGTATCTAACCTGTTTGAGGCTAAAAGCATTGGCTTCAGTAGGTGGGCACCAAAAGCCCCAATTGCCACTGATAGGGCTCCTAAAATAGATCCAACCTTCAGAAAAAAATTATCCATTCAAAATTCTAATTTAAGATATAATTTACCTCAAAAATAGTAATTTTTAAACAGTTTCCTTTTTATAGTTGACAGGGATAACAGTTTTATTTAATAAATTAATACGAAGGCCATCGTCACTAATTTTAGATATAAAGTTTTTATTAACAATATAACTCTTATGCACTCTAGAAAACGAAGGGTTTGGTATAAGAAATTGTTCAAATTTTTTCAAATTATAGCCAACTAATTTAGAAGTGCCATCTGAAAAATAAATGTAAGAATAATTTTTATGTGCCTCCAAATGCGTGATTTGATCAGGATTTGAGAGAAATTTGTACAGGCTGAAAGAGGGATTTTTCATTTTATAAAGATTTAATTAAAAATGGAACTTAAAAGTATTTCTATACACAGATATATTAATGAGCATATAAAGTGATAAACAATACTATTTAATATATTAACACAAATATAGTAAATATTATTTTATAAAATAAAGAAATATTTATATTTAAATTAAAGAATTTGTAAATGGTATGGATAGGATAAATGTTTCATCTAAAAACTAATACATGGTTAATTTTTAATCAAAGTAAATTTATGAAACTATTTATATCTGTATTATAAATGAAGAGGTGATAAATGAGTTAAAACTCAAAAACCTGAAGTATATGTATATTTTTTAAAAATATTAAATAATTTAATAAAGAACCATAAATACTAAATCCATATAATAAAATTAGCAATGAACTAAATTTTTATTTTTAGGAAATAAATGAAACATTTTTTAGCAAAATAGAGTTATAAATATAATAATTTAAACATTTATTTATAAAATCTATATGTTATCACAAACAAAAAAACATTATTTAAAGCAAGTTGTAAGTGAATTTTACATTGAAAAAATAAAGTATTTTGAGGCCGATATAAACTACACAATGCTTTATTTTCAAGATGGTACAGTTAAAAGGTCTGCTTATAGTTTGAAAAATTTTGAGGTTTTACTTCAATCCAACAAGTTATTTGTTAGAATTCATAAATCTTATATAATAAATACCGATCACATTGCAAAAGTTGATATGGAAAAGGGCAAAGTTATGATGGAATTGAATGCAATTTTACCAATAAGCCGCAGAAGATTAGTTGAATTCAATAAATCAAATATATTTTTGAATTTGGGTAAGAAAATTGCTTAATAGCCAAGCAAACTTAAACAGATAATTTATTAATAGCCTCTTTGAATAAAGTGGTCTTGTCAACAGGTACTACGCCCACTTTTTCACAAACTAAGCCACCGCCTAAATTGGCTAAGTTTGCTGTAATATATGCTGGTAAACCTAATGCAATGCAGCAAGCGGCTATGCTTATTACAGTGTCGCCTGCACCTGATACATCGACGATATTTCTTTCAAATGCTGGAAAATGCAATTTTTCATTATTATAATCGATGTAAACGCCTTTTTCGGACAGCGTTAAGAAAGCGCCTTTTATGTTAAGTTTCTTTATTAATAGATGTATGGCTTGTTCAATTTCAAGATGATTTTTTGAGTCAAATTGTATTCCTAAACCATCCTTTATTTCCTTCAAGTTAGGCTTGAAAAGTGTTGCTTTTTTATAGTCCAAAAAATTTCTTTTCTTTGGGTCTACAACAATTGGGATATTTTTCTGAATTGCGAATTCCGTAATTTCTTCAATTAACTCCTTGCTAATGACCCCCTTATCATAGTCTTGAAATATTATTACATCTATTTCAGGTATTAATTTTTTAATTGTTTCTATCAGTTTTATTCTATCAATTGCTGAAATATTTTGATCAATTTCAGTATCTATTCTTGCTACATGTTTATCATTTGCAATAATACGCTCTTTTACGGTGGTAATTCTATCTTTAGATTGTAATATTCCATCAGCATTAAGACCATTTTGTTCAAATATAGATAAAATTTCATTGCCCATTGTATCCATTCCCAGTACAGAGCAGATAATTGGAGTAGCACCTAAAGCCTTGATATTGAGCACTACATTGCCTGCTCCACCCAGTCTTACCTCTCTTTTTTTTACATTCACCACAGGTACTGGTGCTTCTGGCGACATCCGTTCAATTGTTCCCCAAACATAAGAGTCAACCATCAAATCACCAATAATGAGAACTTTAAGGTTGTTGAAAGCCTGGAAAATTTGATCAAAATTCATGAAAAATATAGCTGTTGGTTTAAATTTAATAACTGCAAATTTACAAAATCCAATACTAATAATTATTTATAAAAAAAGTCCTTGAAATTTGCAAATCAAGGACTTTTTCAAATATCCGAATTCAAATTAATTCAATTTAGCACAAGCTTCCTTTACTCTACTAATTGCCTCAATAAGAGACTCATCTGAAGCGGCATAGCTTAGTCTGATACAATTTGGCTCACCAAAAGCTTCACCTGTTACCAATGAAACATAAACTGTATTCAACAAATACATGCATAAATCTTCAGCATTATTTATAATATAATCACCGTAAGATTTTCCGAAATATGCACTTATATCAGGAAATACATAAAAAGCTCCATCAGGTGTTGGACAGTTGAAGCCTGGTATTTCATTTACCAGTTTTACCACTAAATCTCTCCTTCTTTTATAAGCCTCTGCCATTTTATGGGTTGGGCCAAGGTCAGATGTTATGGCTACAGTTGCGGCTTTCATTGCTATTGAATTGGCACCAGAGGTAATCTGACCTTGGAGTTTATCCATAGCATCGGCTATCCATTTTACTGATGCAGTATAACCAAGCCTCCATCCGGTCATCGCAAAGCCTTTCGAAAAGCCATTGATAGTTATTACCTGATCTTTCACTTCTGGAATGGAACCGATCGAAAAGAATTTTTTATTCCCAAAAGTAATGTATTCATATATTTCATCAGCCAATACAAAAATGTGGGGATACTGTGCCACTACGGCTGCAATTTCCCTTAACTCCTCTTCCGAAAACATACCACCTGTAGGGTTGGATGGGCTCGAAAACATAATCACTTTTGTTTTTGGAGTGATGGCCGCTTTTAATTGATCAATTGTTGCAATAAAATTATTTTCTAACTTTCCTTGAATCAAAACCGCTTTTCCTTCTGCCAATTTTACCAATTCCGAATACGAAACCCAGTAGGGAGAATAAATAATAACCTCATCACCAGGGTTAACAAGGCACATAAGCGCATTTGCCAGTGATTGTTTTGCTCCAGTTGATACTATTATATTTTCAGCCTGCCAGTCTATATTATTATCTCTTTTTAGTTTTTCAGCTATGGCTTTTCTTAACTCAGGAAAGCCGGGCACTGGTGCATAAAATGAAAAATTGTCGTCAATTGCCTTTTTAGCCGCCTCTTTTATATGGTCAGGTGTAGGAAAATCTGGCTCGCCAATGGAAAGGTTAATTACCTTATGGCCTTGGGCTGTAATTTCTCTTGCTTTTTTTGTCATTGCTAAAGTTTGTGATTCAGCTAATAAATTGATTCTGTCTGATAATAATTCGGTATGATTTGACATAATATTTGTTAAATTTTTAATATCGCTAAAATAAGTACATTACTTATGAAAATTGGCTAAATGGTTAGAAGGATATAAATTTAAAACCAAAGATTTATTTGCAATATTTCGATATGATATATTTAACACAAAATTACTAAAGCTTGATACAATTGAAAAGAAAAATGCGAATTAAAAAATGATTGAGTTGAATATTTGTAATAATTACAAAAATATTATCGTTTTAATGAAAATATTATAATTGATTTTACAGTTTTTTTTCATAATTTTTCTAAGATTACAATCAGAAAATTTCATTACTCGATTTATTCATAAATCACACTAATCAACTCTGCATAGCAAGCTGGTTTTTCTTGGCCATCAATCGTATAGGTACAGGCCATTATTATTTTGGCACCGTTAGGTTCCATAGCCTCAAAGTCAATTAGTTTTGCTTCCATTCGCAATTTGGAATTAACGGGCACCGGACTCATAAACCTTACTTTATTAGAGCCATAATTGAGCCCCATTTTAGCAGATTTCACTGTAAATAACTCAGCCAACAGTTTTGGAGAAAAGGAAAGATTTAAAAATCCATGGGCTACGGTAGTTTTAAAAGGTGAATACATTTTGGCCATATCTTCATTAATATGTATCCATTGATGGTCACCTGTTGCATCAGCAAATTTATTTATCATATCTTGAGTAACTGTATACCAATCAGTTACGCCAATTTCTTTGCCTAAATATTCTTTTAGGCCTCCAAGATTTTCAAGTTTTAGCATTGTTTTTACGATTTAAATTGATTAAGTTTTTGTGATATATTTCAGAAAAGCCCAAAAGGGTCTATTTTTCAAGTAATTTAAATTCTCATCATTTCTATAAGCTTCTCTTTCAAAACAAATAGCCATATAGGCTTTATAATGATCTTTATATTTCACAAATCCGACCAAATAGTCAATAAAATAAAATATATAAAAAGGAATAATAAACAATTCCAGCTGTTGCCTATGGTGAATAAGCTCATGGTTTATTAGTACATTTGACCGTATTTTGTTTTTAGTAAAAATAAACGGAAATAACGCCAAACCATTCACATTTAATCGACTAATTTTTATGATGATATAAGGCTTTGGCAACTTCAAAGTAAACTTGTTTTGAAAAAAATTTGAAATTCAGCTATTTAACTGCAAAAGCTAAACTAAAGCCGGCCCCTTTTGGCAAATATACTGGCATTATAGCAAGGTTTTTATTTTTATATATTTTCTTTTGAGCCCAAGGTAAAAGCTTATAAGCCAACTTAGTAGATAGCATCCCAATACCTGCACCGGCTACCACATCTGACACCCAATGTCTATTGTTGACCATTCTAAAAGCTCCAACGGTAGCTCCTATTCCATATCCAGCAATGCTATACAAAATACTGTTTTGCCCATATTCTTCATGCATAATTTGTGCACCCGTAAAAGCAATTGCAGTATGGCCTGATGGAAATGCATCATTAGTAGAATTATCGGGTCTTTTTATTTTAGTAGTGTATTTTAATCCGTAGACCAAGCCCAACGATATTCCATTGGCCATGGTGGCTAATAATAGTCGGTCTTTAAAGTTGTGCTTGGCTTTTACTCCAACAAAGTTGAGGCCAAATACCAGCGCATTCGGTGTTAAAGCAAGATAATCATCAATTTGGGTAGTTCTTCCTTTTATAACATTGCTATGCCAATCTGTTTGTGCTCTTTTTATACTACTGCTAATTAATAACATACCTGCTCCGGTTACTAATATGGGAGTTTTAAAATCGACTGGATTAGTTATATTTCGCATTTTTACAAACATATCAGTAGTTATTGGAGTAATTAAAATTCCACCTCCAATTAAATAAATAGGCTTTTTAACCGAATCAGTACTAACTGGCTGAGTGTTCATTACAAAATTTGTATTTTTTGCTGATAAATTTTCAAAACTGAGGACTATAACTGTGATGAAGATTAAAATATAATTTCTCATTAATTTTTTATGGCAAAACATGCCTAATTTAAAATAGATATAAAGTACTCTAAGGTCAAAAAAACAAAAAAAGCGATAAATTGTTATTAACGTTAAAAAGAATATTAAGTCTTATTGAATAAATACTTTATTTAATTTGGATTAAAAAAAAATTACAAAAATAAAGCCAAATACAAAATTGCTTTAAAAATAAGACAAAATCAATATTTAAGAAAAATAGAAAGCCATTTATCACTATTATCATGGATTTGAACACTTAAACAATTATTATTGTGTTAGGAATATTATTTTTTAGAACCATTAAACCTTATTAGCATTAATTTTAATCAAAAACATATATTTTAAAAAAAATGAAAAAAATCGCAATTTTATTTATTGTTTTCCATTGGGTTAAATTTGGGAATATTGCCCAAAAAAGTCCAAATTCAAAGTCAAAGGCAGCTAAAACCTACAGGAAAAGTAGCCCTAGGCCTAATGTGGAGCATTCCTATAATTATGTTTCAAAGCCTTCAAAAATAAAATTTGTTGAATATGATTTGCCAAACGGATTGCATGTGATTTTACATCAAGATAATTCTACGCCCTTGGTCGCTACCACAATTATGTACCATGTTGGGTCAAAAAATGAAAAGCCAGGTCGATCTGGTTTTGCGCATTTTTTCGAACATTTACTTTTTGAAGGCTCAGAAAATATAAAAAGAGGCGAATATTCTAAAATAGTAAAAGCAAATGGAGGTAAATTAAACGCAAATACATCTCTTGACCGCACCTTTTATTATGAAATATTGCCGTCAAACAAACTTGAACTGGGTCTTTATTTGGAATCGGAGCGGCTTTTACATGCCAAAATAGACGATGAAGGTGTAAAAACTGAAAGAGAAGTAGTAAAAGAGGAGAAACGACAACGAATAGACAATCAACCTTATGGTACATTTTTAACAGAAATGTTGAGCCATTCTTACAAAGTTCATCCTTACAAAATTCCTCCAATTGGTACCATGGAAGACCTTAATGCGGCCAATATAAATGAGTTTGTTGACTTTTACCATGACTATTACGTTCCAGAAAACGCCATTTTATCGATAGCTGGTGATATTCAAATACTAGAAACTAAAAAATTGATAAATAAATATTTCAGCGAAATACCCCGAGGAAATAAAGAAATTTATAGGCCAACAATTGTAGAACCAACACAAACGGCCGAAGTTCGTGATATTATTTACGATAATATTCAGTTACCAGCAGTAATGATGGGTTTCCATGTGCCTGAGCAAGGAAGCCCTGATTATTATCCATTGAATATGTTAAATACACTTTTAGCAGGTGGAAGCAGCTCAAGATTTAACAAGGAGCTTGTTGATAAACAACAAAAAGCGGTTGCAACTGGCGCTATTCCGCTCACCGTTGAAGACCCCGGTTTGGTTATATGTTATGGAATTGGCAATATGGGTGTTAAAGCCGAAGATTTAGAAAAAGCTATTGACGTTGAGATTGAAAGGGTGAAAGCTGAAGAAATATCTGACCAAGAGTATCAAAAATTATTGAATCAGACGGAGTCGGAATTTGTAAATGCCAATTCAACTGTAGCTGGAATTGCAGAAAGTTTGGCTAACTATAAAATGTATTTTGGCAACGCCAACTTAATAAATACAGAAATTGAAAAGTTTAATAAAGTTACAAAAGCTGACATAAAGAGAGTAGCCAACAAATATTTAACTAGACAAAATCGAGTGACATTGTATTATTTGCCAAAATCAATGGAGCCGAAAAAAGAGGTGAAATAATTCATTATTAAGCCTATTTGCCTTTTTAAAAAATCAAAAATTCAATTTTCAAAAATATTCGTAAATAAAATGAAAAATTCAATAATCATAATTTTGGCATTAATTACCCAATTAAGCTTTGGCCAATCGAAAAAAAAATACACAAAATATACTCAGAAATATAAACCAAAAACAGGGATTCAGGTAACAAAACTAGATCGCTCGAAATTGCCAGATCCTGCTCCAGCACCCATTATTAAAATTGGTAAAGCTGAAAACTTTACCTTGGCCAACGGCCTAAAAGTATATGTTGTAAAAAATTCAAAGTTACCTCGAGTTGCTTTTAATTTAGTTTTAGATAGAGATCCGTTAGTAGAAGGCAATTTAACAGGACTCACTTCGGCAGTTGGCGACTTACTTTCAACAGGTACACAATCAAAAAGTAAGGAGCAGTATGACGAAGAGGTTGACTTTATTGGAGCAACTATAAGCACCTCAAGTACAGGTATTTATGCGGCCTCCTTGAAAAAACATACCGATAAACTGGTATCACTTATGGCAGATGTGATTTTGAATCCAAATTTCAAACAAGAGGAATTAGATAAAATAAAAAAGCAAATGAAGTCAGGTTTGGCTAGCTCTAAAGATAACCCAGATGCAATTGCACGTAAGGTGGCTTCTTTGCTACTATTTGGAAAAAACCATGCCTATGGTGAGCAAATGACCAACGAAACTGTCGATAATATTACCATAGATGCCTGTAACAACTATTTCAATACTTATTTCAAGTCAAATATTGGATATTTGGCGGTTGTTGGTGACATTACTTCAAATCAAGCCAAAATGCTTATTACCAAATACTTAGGAAGCTGGAAATCAGGTACAGTACCTCGTCAAAATATTCCTATACCGTCACAAATTTCAAAAACAAAAGTAATTCTTGTTGATAGGCCGAGTTCTGTGCAATCTGTAATTTCCGTAATAAATACCGCCGATTTGAATATTGGAAGCCCAGACGTAATAAAGGCAAAAATTGCAAACGATATTTTGGGCGGTGTTGATGCTCGATTATACACCAATTTGCGTGAAAAGCATGGCTATACATATAGTCCTTATTCTAGTTTATCAGCCGATAAATATGTAGGTCGATTTAATGCAGGTGCAAGTGTGCGTAATGCGGTGACTGATAGCGCATTAACAGAATTAATGAATGAATTAAACCTTATTCGAAACCTCGCACCAACTGATGCAGAGCTTTCTCGAACTAAAAATGACCTCAATGGCTCTTTTGTATTTTCATTGGAAAGCCCTCAAACGGTGGCCAATTTCGCCATAAACACTGCCAGATACAACTTGCCTGGCGATTATTATTCAAATTATTTGAAAAATATAGATCAAACTACTAATGACGATGTACTCGCCATGGCCCAGCGCTATATTAAACCCAACAATTGTTATATTGTAGTAGTAGGAAAAGCCGTTGAAATTGCTGAAAAATTAAAAAAGTTTGGTGAGATTGAATATTATGATTCGGAAGGAAATAAAGTGGCAGCTCCTGCGCCACCGAAAGCAATTGAAAAAGGAATCACTGCTGAAAGTATTTTAAATCGATATATTACAGCAATTGGTGGAAAAGAAATGGCTTTAGGAGTAAAAGATATTGAAATGAATTATTCAGGTCAAGTACCAAATGGCGGCCCTGTAATTGTAGTTTCTATTCAGAAAAAGGGAACTGATAAGAGTATTCAAGAAGTAAAAGTAATGGGTAATACTATGCAAAAAACCGTAGTTAATGGCAATGCTAGCATAATGAATATGCGAGGCCAAACTTCTGAATTGAAGGGTACTGAACTACAAGAAGCTGTAGCAAAAGCCTATAATTTCTACGAAATTGACCCTCAAAAAGCTGGTTTAAAAACTAGCCTTGTAGGCGTTGAAAAAGTGGGTGGAAAAGAATGCACGAAAGTAGGCTTTGCTATTGGTGATTCGAAATGGGTTGAGTTTTATGACAATTCTACTGGCCTAAAAATCAAGTCGGTAGAAACAAAAAAAGGACCAACAGGTGATGTAGAGATAACTGTGGAATATGCCGAATATAAAGAAACTGACGGTGTAAAATACCCGACATTATTAAAACAAAATATGGGGCCAATGACTTTAGAGTTAAAATTAGAATCGATAAAAACAAATAAAGGAATTGACGATAAAGTTTTTGATTTGAAATAATCAAAATTATTCCTAAAAATTAAAAGCCTCAGTTTATTCAATAAATTGGGGCTTTTTTATATCACTTTGGAAAAAAAACAATTTAAGGCTAATTTTACAGATGCAATTTTCAGGAAATAATAAAAAAATAGGCCTTTTGGGTGGCGGTCAGCTTGGACGAATGTTGTTGCAAGCTGCAATTGACCTTGACTTATATTTAAAAGTTTTGGACCCGGATTCTGCCGCCCCTTGCGCCAAACTTGCCAATGAATTTATTGTTGGCTCCTTTCAAGATTTTAATACGGTCTACAACTTTGGTCAAGACTGTGAGGTTATTACAATTGAAATTGAAAATGTAAATTTAGATGCTCTCGAAAAACTTGAATCCGAGGGCAAAAAAGTTTATCCACAGCCTAATGTACTGAGAATCATACAAGATAAGCGAATTCAAAAGCAGTTTTATATTGATAATAATATTCCAACCGCAGCCTTTATTCTTACCGAAAATCGAGAAGATATTTTAAAAAACTCTAATTTTTTACCAGCCTTTAATAAGCTGGGAATTGGTGGATATGATGGGCGGGGAGTACAAAAATTAAATAATATTTCAGAAATTGATTTGGCTTTTGACCAACCTGGTTTATTGGAAAAGGCGATTGATTTTCAAACAGAAATAGCCATTATTGTTGCCAGAAACGAGTCAGGGAAAGTAAGCACCTTTCCAACTGTTGAAATGGCTTTTCACCCCATTCAAAATTTAGTTGAGTATCTCTTTTCACCCGCCAATATTTCTAACGAAATTAATATTGAGGCCAATAAAATTGCAATTTCAGTAGCTGAAAAGTTGGGAATTGTTGGGCTTTTAGCAGTTGAGATGTTTGTAACAAAAACTGGCCAAGTACTTGTAAATGAAGTAGCTCCACGTACACATAATAGCGGGCATCACACTATTCGAGCCAACTTTACTTCACAGTTTGAGCAACATTTAAGAGCAATATTAAATATGCCTCTGGGCGACACTGAAAGCTTTATGCCAGCTGCAATGCTCAATTTATTAGGCGAAATTGGCTTCGAAGGTCCCGCCAAATATGTTGGTCTTGAAGAAGTATTGGCGATAAAAGGCGTTTTTCCCTTTTTATATGGAAAAAAAATCACCAAACCTTTTCGCAAAATGGGCCATATTACCCTATTAGCAAAAACATTTGGTGAATTAGAACAAAAAGCAGATTTTGTTAAAAATACTTTAAAAGTAATCTGTTAGTTTTGAATTGTATTAGGCTTTTTGCCTATGCCTGCTAAAAACAATTTATAGCCTTTAGCCACAAAATCTATTTCAATTTTTATTCCACTGGCAAAAGCGAGCGGCAATTCAAAAGCCAAAGTTATTTTATATTAAACCAACACTGCATTCACTTCAATCTCACATTTATATAATTGAGAGATCATACAATTATCCTTAGTTTCTTTTGCGGCTTTTTGGAATTCTTCTTCGTTAATATTTGGAATTGAGGCAGTTATATCAACAGTAATCACAGAAATTTTGCCCAAATCAGTATCTAAAGTTACTTTTGTTGCAGTGTCAATATTATCTGCGGTAAAGCCCATAGAATTTAGTACAAAACTCAATTTCATAGTAATGCAACCTGCCAAAGCTGCTCCCACAAGTTCCTCAGGGTTGGTACCAACACCATTTGCAAAACGAGTATTGAACGAAAGTTGTGCGTTGTCTAATGTTGTACTTTGAGTTGAAATTGTGCCAACTCCTTCTTTACCAGTACCTTTCCAATTCGCTGATGCGCCTCTATTGATTTTCATATTGTTTTTTAAAATTTTGAAGAATTATTACTTTTTTATTTTACAAATATCGCAAAGAAAACAGTATTATTTTGAAAATTACAACCAATATTTTTTGCAAAAAAGAATATGATTAGTCATAATTGTTGAAATTGTTTAATTTTGCCAAAACAAATCAAACAAAAATGGTAGGTATAATAATGGGCAGTATTAGTGATTGGAATGTGATGAAAGAATCCGCCGAAATATTAAATGAGTTTGGTATTTATTTTGAAAAAGATGTGGTATCGGCACATAGAACTCCAGAAAAAATGCTTGATTACGCCAAAAATGCACGACTTAGAGGCATTAAAGTAATTATTGCGGGTGCTGGTGGTGCTGCTCATTTGCCGGGAATGATTGCCAGTGCAACAATTTTACCTGTAATTGGCGTCCCCATCAAATCGTCCAATTCAATTGATGGCTGGGATTCTGTATTGTCTATTCTACAAATGCCTTCGGGTGTTCCTGTGGCGACTATGGCATTGAATGGAGCAAAAAATGCTGGTATTTTTGCTGCTCAAATATTAGCTTTAGAAAATAAAGCAATTGCTCAAACGTTAGAAAACTATAAAGTAGAATTACAAAATAAAGTGGCCGAAATGGCAGTAGAAATTCAAAAATAAATAGTTAAATAAAAAATGGAAGAGAAAAATAAACGCCCTGAGGAGATTTCAAATATACCCACTATTACATTAATTGTACTCGTTTTACTTATAGTTTCACTTTTATATGTTGGCTATGGCTATTTCTCAGACGATGCGCAACCCACTAAATATGAAGCGGTTACAAAAGAAACCGAGAGCTCAGAATCCGAAATAAGTGAACCAGCTGTTACGAAAACTGAAAATAATGAGGCTAAAAAAATTGAACCAGAAAAACCAAAAGTTGTGCCTGAAAAGCCTAAGGAAACTAAAAAATTAGTGGCTGAAATTCCTGATGGAGGCATGATAATTCCGCATCTTGTTCAAGATGGTGAAACTTTTTTTGGCATCGCCAATAGGTATAATTTGAAAGCTGATGTTTTACGAGCGCTCAATCCAGATGTAGATCCCCAAGCTATAAAAGTTGGCTCAACTAGGCTAAAAGTCAAGATAAAAGCAAAACATACAGTTGGTGCGGGCGATATACTTTCTGTTGTGGCTACAAAATATGATATTTCAAAAAAGGCATTAATGGACGCCAATAAGCTCACCAAAGACTATTCAAAACGGGGTGATGTATTAATTATCCCTTTGAAATAATATCTATCAAACTTTTTGATAATCAGATAGTTTGGATAAATCAACTAGGGTCATATGGCCCTCATTTTCTTGCATAGTCACAAACTTAGCATCCCAAATAATCTCATCAGCTGTATAAGAATTTCGGCTATGAACAGTCTGAGCAAAGGCATCGTCAAAGCCTTTAATTAATATCATAATTTCAGTTTCCGACTCGTCAAAATCAGTTGGATTATGGCCAAAAAGTGGGCTATCTTCTGTTATGGCATGTACTAATGTCCAGTTTGATGGAAAAAAATTCACTTTATTTCGCTCGAGTATAAGGCTGAAATATTTTCTAATTGGGCTTCCATCTTCTTTTTTTTCAAGCCTGGAAAGTACAACCTCAGCCGAAACTTCAATTAGTTGATGATTGCGCTCATTGATTATTCGAAACATAAACGCCTTACTATCAAGATAAGGGGCAATCAAAGCAACTTTCGAATACAATATATTTGCAACTGGCCTTGAAAACTTACCATATAGTAAACCTGTTGCCAAGGCAAAAGCCAAAAGTCCCATTAATGATTCAATAGAGGCCACCAAACTTGACCAAAAACCCACAGGACTTATGCGACCATAACCAACTGTTGTTAAGGTTTGAGTACTAAAAAAGAAGGATTCAGTAAAGTGCTCTAATGGATTTTTGGCAATAATTCCAGCTAAATTTTCGGTACCAAATAGATAATAAATACTCGCAAAAATCAGATTAGCCACTAAAAAAAGTAGGAAAACTAAAAGGCCAAATTTCAGCCACGACATCACAATTAGCCTATTATATAAGTTGAGCCAGGCTCTAAAAGGCTGGTTTTGAAGCTTTATATTAAAATTGCCGTCCCTATTTATGAGTCTGGTTTCCTTACCTGTTATTTTAGTGCCAAAGCCAACATCTTGCCGATTTTGTTCTTCTTTAATTAATAAATCTGATTTTTTTGAACGCATAATTTTTGAAATTTGATAAATTCAATTGTTTAAATAAACACAATATCATTTACAACAGTTGCACCAATTTGATTATTGAGCATTTGAATAAATTTTGATTTCGCCAGAGCCAATTCATTGCGTAAAGGGGAGGAATTTACCTGAATATATAGCTTTTTATCCGAAAAATAGAGTTGAGTAGTTCTATTGGCAATTGCTTGGCCAACAAGCTGCTCCCATTGAGCAATAATATAAGTTTCATTGTATTTGCCCCGCAGTTTATAAGTATCAATCATTCGCTCGATAATTTCACCCAATTGACTGGTTTCTGATTTTCTAGCTAGCGAAGGTTTTTTATACTTTAAATTTGATTCCATAATTTTTTTTACAAATAAGGAGGATTAAAATTGCAAAAACAAGGGAGCATACCCGCCCTTGCCTAAAAATTAAAACGCCAATAAATTACAACCTCTCAAATCGGAATTATCAAAGCGCCCCAAAACTTTAAAACTATTGCCAAATTCGCCATATTGGCCAAGGTCTTGTGTTTCAATAAAGCTACACGACTCAACATTAGCTAAATCAATCACGTTAATGCCACCAGCTTTTTTATTTTTGGAAAACGGAATAAGAGAAAATGGATCATTCATTTCTCTTAACAATATTTTCATCGAATTTGAAGTATAAAAAAGGCCATCTTTTTTTGAATAAGCCTGCGAAAGCAGCTCCGTCATTCCATATTCTGAGTGAATTTCATCGACAAAAAATCCATATTTTAACTTAATATAAAGCTCTTCCCTTATCATTTCTTTTTTACGGCCTTTCATACCACCTGTTTCCAAAATAATTAACCTTGATGCTAGTTCAGAAAAGTCGTATCCTTGCTCTATTAAATCAATTAGGGCGAATGTGACTCCCCAAATGAGTATCTTTTTTTCTTTATTTTTATCAGCCTTTATTTGATTTAGAGTATTTATAATCGCTTCATAATCAATTGAATAAAACGATGAAATTCTTGAATTAGACCTTTCAATAAAATTTTGCACCATGCATACTAGAGACGAATTACCCCGTTCCAAATATGAGGGAAGTATTGCTATTATATCATAATTTTCAATAGAACCATAAGTTTTTTCAAATATTGAAAGGCTTATTTTCTTATAAAATTCAAGGTCAGAAATGTAATGTCTGCTGGTATTTTGGCCTGTTGTGCCACTGCTTTCAAAAATGGTTTGATGATTTGAATTAAGTGAATATACTTTATGGCTTTTAAAAAAACTAATGGGTAAAAATGGGATTTTTTCGATAGTGTCTATAGTGTTAATATTTGCACCTAAAAGACCAATATAGTTTTTATAAGGTACACAATTTATGGCTTGAAATCGAAATATTTTCAAAGCCAAGTCGTCAAATTTACTTGAATTCACTTCTAAAATTTCTTTTTTAAGGCTTTCAATCATGCAGCATATTTTCCAAAAATCCCCAATAATTTCAATTATTTTTTAGTTTCTTGAGAAATTGAAAAAATAATAGGGAAGTGTTGATACAAAATTAGATAAACATTCGTTATTTTGTTGTAAAAAAATTGGTCGTTATGTTAAGAAGTGTTTTTGTAGTATTTATATCCGGTTTGGCTCTAGTTACTTGTATACAAAAGCCAAATTTCCCATTAGAGCCTTCCATATCTATGGCGAAAATTTCAAATACTAAAATTTTGGATGTAAATTCATCAACACCAAATCGACAAATATTTAAAGATTCGGTAAGTATTTCTATTGATTTTAGAGATGGTAATGGCGATTTGGGCGTTAATGAACTTGATAAAAATAGGTTGTCAGAAAAAGGAGAATTTAATTATAAAGTACGTCGTTTTGTAAGAATAAAAGGGAAATACATTGAATTCAATCCTATTCCTTCTCATTCGGGTAACTTTATTACTTTAAAAGCAGGGTCAAAAGAAGGGCCAATTGAAGGTACAATAAATTATGCTTTGGAATTTCTACCATTAAACGGGTTAAAGAAAGATACCTTAAAGTTTGAAATCCAAATATTTGACCGTGCCAAAAATGGAAGTAACACTTTAATGACAGACTCCGTTTTGGTAAATGAACTAAATAAGAAAACATTAAAATTGTAATTAATTATTATAAAGCTAGTTAGGCAACAATATCCTAAAAGTAGTCCCTTTATTCAGTTCCGATTTTTTAACCAAAAGTTTGCCTTTATGGTAGTTTTCAACAATTCGTTTCGCTAAAGTTAGACCCAAACCCCAGCCTCTTTTCTTAGTACTAAAGCCAGGGTTGAATATTTTTTTTATATTATTTTTGGCTATTCCTTTCCCGCTGTCAGAAATATCTATTGCAATGCCGCCTTCAGCAATATTTTTTAAAACTACTAAAAGTTGGCCCGTACCACCCATTGCATCCACTGCGTTTTTGCTTACATTTTCAATAACCCATTCAAAAAGGTACCGATTTATTTTTACTGTTTGTTCTCCAGCTAGCTGATTATCAATTGTAATATTTATTTTTGAAGAAATTCTTTTTTGCAAATAGCTCAAGAAACTTTCTACTACTTGAAATAAATTCTCCTCTTTCATTAAAGGAACTGAGCCAATATTTGAAAACCGGGTGGTAATCACATCCAATCGTTGAACATCTTTTTCTAATTCAAAAATAATTTCAGGTTCATATTTTGGGTTACTTTTAAAGTACTCAACCCAGGCTGTTAGTGAAGAAAGTGGCGTGCCTAACTGATGAGCCGTCTCTTTTGCTAAGCCAACCCAAACCCGATTTTGCTCCGATTTGCGAGAATAGCTAAAGGCAAAATAGGTTATAAATCCAAAAATTAGAATTGTAATTAGCTGATAAATAGGGTAATATCGTAACTGTGTGAGTAGTTTTGAGTCAGAATAATACAGGTATTCTTTACTGCCAAAGCCATTGTCCCAAGTGATAGGTTGGTGGTCATCTTTTATAATTTCGGTTAATTTTAATTTTAAAAATTTCTGTTGTTCACTGTATTTTAACCCCTCCATTCCATCAAAATTATTCACAGGAATTAATTCTCCATTCATCGTCTTATAAATAGCCTGCACTGTCGTATTTCTATTTGCTTCCATGAGGGTAGTCATAAAAGAATTTACATCCTGATCCTTTTCTTGCTTCAGAGTAAATTGGAGTGCTTCGGCATAAAGTTTTATCTGTTGCTCCTCTCGCTCTTCCAATTTTGTTACAATTTTATCAGTATAAAAAATGGAAAGTCCTGCTACCGCAAGCAAAATCATGAGGATAATAATTTTTACATAATTTTTTTGATTGTAAATATCAACTGAAATCGACATATTTTAATTATTACAAATTTTTACAAAATACTATTTTTATAAACGATCAAATGATTAAAACTATTGAAACCATATCATAGATCTTTCGTATTTCTATTGAACAAAATCCAAAATATTTAATTCAATAAACAATTAATTTTAAATTTATACCAAAATATTACAAAACTACAATTCATACTTAAATAAGTGCATTTTGCTGAAAAATATCAATCAAATTCATGACATAAATCATAAATATATGCCTTTTCTGCATTAATTTTGTATTCCAATATTTATAAAATGTTTTTAGTTTATTTATTAAGTATTTTTACGGTTACATTTAAAAATCAGTGAAATTGTTTCTAAGGAAACGCCAAAAGAAATTCAGTAGGTTCATATGACAAGTCAATTTCAGGCTATAAGTTTATCACATTCTAATACGCCTCTTCATGTTCGTGAAACGTTTGCTTTAAATCAATATCAATTAAAGAACTTTTCGTTAAAAGTAAAAGATTTATTTAAAATTAATGATTTATTGATAGTTTCAACTTGCAATAGAACTGAAATTTACTACAGCTCGGAAACAGACCTTTCAACTGAACTTATAAAATCACTCACCGCCGAAAAGGGTTTATTAGATTATTCACTTTATGCCCCTTTTTTTCAAAACCATATTGGAAAAGAGGCAGTAAAAAGGCTTTTTGAGGTGGCATCTGGCCTTCATTCAAAAGTTGTGGGCGACTTGCAAATACCCAATCAAGTAAAACAAGCCTACCAATGGTCGGCCGATTTGGATATGGCTGGACCTTTTTTGCATAGGTTAATGCATACAATATTCTACACAAATAAAAGAATTGCTCAAGAAACTAGTTTTAGAGATGGTGCCGCTTCAGTTACTTATGTGGCCGTTTCATTGGCGGAAGAGCTAATTTCAAACATAAAAAACCCAAAAATATTGGTTTTGGGTTTGGGTGAAATAGGTACTGATGTTTGCAAATATTTATCTGAAAAGAATATTGGCGACATAACTCTTATGAATAGAACTTATTTGAAGGCGGAATCTTATGCTAATAATTTTGGGTTTAAGGCGGTCAATATCAGCGATCTAGAAATTGAAATTAGAAATGCTGATTTAGTAATTTCGTCAATTAGGGCAGATAATCCGTTGATTACCAAGAGCTTAATTTTAGAAAATCCGCCGCTTTCTTACAAATATTTTATTGATCTGTCGGTGCCTAGAAGCATTGAAGAAAACCTTGAGCAAATTCCAGGCGTATTAGTTTATAATATTGATACTTTACAAGCTAAGGCCGATGCCGCTCTTTTAAAAAGAATGGAAGCTATTCCTCATGTGCAAAGCATTATAAATGAAGCCTTTGAAAGTTTTGAGGATTGGTCAAAAGAAGTGATAGTATCGCCAACAATACAAAAGCTCAAAAATGCTTTAGAGGTAATTAGGAAAGAAGAAATGGGTAGGTTTGTTAAGAATTTAACTGCCGATGAATCTGAAAAAATAGATAAAATCACCCAAAATATTATCCAAAAAATATTAAAACAGCCCGTTATTCAACTTAAAGCAGCCTGCAAGCGTGGCGATGCCGATAGTATGATTGATGCTTTAAATGAGCTTTTTGACTTGGAAAAGCAGCCTGAAGTTAAACACTAGAGAATTCTTATTTTCCCATCAATTTTTTAATTGATTTCCCTATTTCTGGATTATTATCAAACATTCCATCAAAGGTTTTTGGTAATTTATTATTCCATATTTCCATTGAGTTGGCAGCTTCAACTCTAGCATTTTTTGCTGAATTTACTATTACCTTTCCAGTTTTCAAATATTCTAATGATACTTTTAGGCATTTTTCATCTGGGTCACCAAAATTTTTGGTTAGGTCATCAGCTTCTGGGTAATCTGGCTTGAAACCTTCGTAATAGTCTGCTTCTCCCGCCGAATTCACAGTTTTAAAAGCAACTGGAGCCACCACATATGATAAAACGGGTATTACCGGAAAGCCTACTGGCTTACCATTTGAGGCTGAGCCAATTATTTTTACTTCCATATGGGGCTTTAAGGAGTTGATTAGCAGCTCACTTGCTGAAGCTGAATTTTTTGTGGTAATTACTATCAATCTTGTCAAATTCAATTTATTTGAAGTGTTAAAATTGGTAGTTCTACTTATGCTTTTTAATTTATCGTTATATTGGTACGTGAACATTGCCTTCCCGTTTGCGCTTACAGGAGCTATTAAGTTACAAAGTTGTTGTGCCAACGACACATAACCTCCACCATTATAGCGCAAATCAATTACTAATTCATTCACTCCTTTTGTTTTAAAATCATTAAAAGTTGCTTCCAAACCAGCTGCGGTGTCATCACCAAGAAAATCTGTGAAGCAGAAATACCCAATTTTTTTAGCACCTTCATCAAAAACTTTTGCCGATTGAATAGTATTGGTTTTATAATCAGTTTCAGATAAGGTAACTTTTTGTTTGCTACCGTCAGGTTTTTGAAATTCAAATTCAACATTATTGTTTTCGAGTGCTTTTGAAAATTGAGTGATAAAATTATTGTCATTACTCGGGATTAAACCTGCAACGGAAACTACTTTCCATCCACGAGTAATGCCTTGCACACCAGCAGACGACTTTGCAAATACCTGCCTTACATATAAATTGCCATCACTTGAAAAACGATAAAATGCACCAAAATCTTTGCTATTACCCGAGGCTATGGCATTCCATTCGTTTTTGTTCATTACAAAGCTCCATTTGTCACGAACAACCCCAGTTGGGCCTTTTTCACTGAAACTCCTAACAGCGCTAATCACTTCTTCAGGTGAATTATATTTTAGGGGGTTAAAAATCTCCGCCTTTGGCAAGTTTTTATACCATAAATAAGCCGTTTCTGAATAGAAATATACACTGTCTCGGATATCCCCCGTAACTTTTCTATCGGGTGAGCCGTCGCTTTTGAAATAGCTGTCAGGACCTATCGAATCTGTTTTCTTACAAGAAATTGATAAAAAAATTATTGAATATATTGAAAAATATAAAATTTGGCCTTTCCATTTTGACAATAATATTTGAAAATTGGTATTTGAATAAGTATAATTTTTTTTAGCTATGTGCATTATATTAATATTTTTATTTAAACGACTTTGATGGCTGTTTTATTTAACCCAGATTACTCATTAGGTATTTATTATAACAAATTAAATACGTATTTATTCTATCGCTAGATTGATAAGGCGAAATATTTTCTTATTATACAAAAACAGATAATTATGTTTTTCACTTTTTATAGCTTGTAAAATTGCCTTAAATTAAAGTAAAAATACCTGTTTTAACTGGATTTTAATTTAAAATAGAAGTTAATAACTTATTATTGCATTAGGAGACTGAAGTTTTTATTATTTCTGCTGTTTTTATTGTACGGTATAATTTTATTGATAAAACAGTCGTTAATTGTAAACAATTAAGGTCTAAAAAATATTAACAATTTAAATTTTAAAATTATGTTGAGAACCATTTCATTCATCGCATTGGCGGTAATCGCTTCTGGTGTTATATTTTCTTTGAAAAGCG
Source organism: Cytophagaceae bacterium (assembly GCA_031383555.1). GTDB lineage: Bacteria > Bacteroidota > Bacteroidia > Cytophagales > Spirosomataceae > JANMZR01. The sequence continues at coordinate 29,097 of JANMZR010000332.1, forward strand.
TAAAAGACACTAGTAAGGATAGTTTAGGGGTATAATTTACGGTAATACCTAATCTGATATTGCTGTTTTCAATGATTCCAAATCTAGCCCTTCAAAAGTGCCAGAGCTCATAAGCAGTAAATTACTGTTTTGCCATTCTTGATTTTTCAAAAAGTTTAAGAGAAGCTCCGTATTGGTGAAAACTCTAATATCCTCATTTCCAAAGTGTTTTCGAATGTCTTCATCTGAAATTGGGGGCATTTTTTTAATTTCCAAAGTATGGGGGCTATAGAATACTACTTGTAGGTCGGCTTTTCCCAGGCTTCCATTATATTCTGGCAAAAAATTAGCATTTAAGCTACTAAATGTATGAAGTTCAAGGCAAGCTATAAGTCTTCTTTCAGGATTAAGCTCTTTTACGGCATTGGTAGTGGCCAGTACTTTTGAAGGCGCATGTGCAAAATCTCTAAAAAAAGCACTATTTCCTGTTTTCACTAAAGTTTCCAACCTTTTAGCAGCTCCTTTAAAATTTGAGAATGCTTTATAAATATCCTCATCTAAAATGCCCAATTCATCCAAAATAAGCTTGGCACCCATGAAGTTTTTCATATTATGCTCACCAAACAATATTAGAGGAATTTCACCAAAAGTTTTGGTTAACAAAATAAATTTACCATTTTCAACTTTATAAGGATGTGCCTCATAGGGTTTTTGTTTGACATCAAATCTTTCTTTAGCACCTATAATCGATACCAAATCGTCGGTATCGTCATAAAAAATAGTGCCGGCCTTTGGTAGCATATCCGCCAAAAGTTCAAACTGACGCTCATACACTTCAAATTCAGGAAAAACATTGATATGGTCCCATGCGATACCTGAAATCAAAACCATATGAGGGTGATAATGTAAAAACTTAGGAATTCTATCGATTGGGCTTGAAAGATATTCATCACCCTCAATTATAATAATTGGAGCATCAGTTAGGCTTGCCATAGTTTCAAAGCCTTCAATACGAGCTCCCACCATATAATCAAACTTTTTGCCAACCGACTTTAATACATGCATTAATATTGCAGTTATTGTGGTTTTGCCATGGCTACCAGCAATAACAATTCGCTGTTTATCAAGTGATTGTGAATAAATATATTCGGGATAAGAATAGATTTTAATACCTAATTCTTGTGCTTTTTTTAGCTCAGGGTTATCTGCCCGGGCATGCATACCTAATATCACACAATCCAAGTCAGCAAATATATTTTCCGTATTCCATCCCATTTCTTTAGGAAGAATCCCATTTTTTTCCAAATAAGATTTTGATGGCTCATAAATTTCATCGTCTGAGCCTGTGATTTGATGGCCTTGTTTTTTAAGTACTATAGCCAAATTATGCATGGCAGCACCGCCAATTGATATAAAATGTATTTTTTGCATAGCCCCCTTTGGGAGAATTAGTTAATTTTTGAATATTTTTATATTTTTGAGAAATCTTTTACTTCCCCATCGGGGGTTGGTGAGCTTTACCACTTCCCCTGAACTTTCATCACCATTTCTATTATTTCTCGAACTGCACCTTTGCCCCCTTTTTTAGTAGTCACAAAATCGGCAACTTTTAGTATTTCATCTACGGCGTCTTTTGGGGCTACTAAAAAAGGGGGCAAAGGTGCAGTTCGAGAAATAATAGAAATGGTGATGAAAGTTCAGGGGAAGTGGTAAAGCTCACCAACCCCCGATGGGGAAG
>JANMZR010000366.1:0-11360 GCA_031383555.1 Cytophagaceae bacterium
GCTCTAATGTTTTCAATAGCCGATGGCAACTTTCGTATAAAATGATGGTTCTAGTTTCCTGAGCAAGTTCCTTCAAACGAGTTTGGCGGCCTTTTTTAACTGGTAAAAAGCCTTCGAAAACAAATTTATCAGATGGTAAGCCTGAGTTCACCAAGGCTGGTACAAAAGCTGTGGCTCCAGGGAGGCATTCGACTTCTATATTTTCTTTAATACATTCACGAACTAGTAAAAATCCTGGGTCAGAAATGGCAGGAGTACCTGCATCGGTTATTAATGCCAAATCCTTACCTTCTTTTAACATTTTAATTAGGCCAGCAGTTCCAACGTGTTCATTATGAGCATGATGGCTAAATAAGGGCTTGTCTATTTCATAATGTTTTAAAAGATTTCCTGATGTGCGGGTATCCTCACAGGCTATCCCAAAAACCGATTTCAATACTTTCAAAGCACGCAAAGTAATATCATCCAAATTGCCAATAGGAGTAGGTACGATATAGAGCTTTGACATGTGTTTTTTAGTTTGAAAGTTTGTGAGTTTGGTTGTTTAATAGTTATTTATTGTGATTTCTAATTCAATTCAACAATATCTTCAACACAATCCAACATAATAAACAATCCATCATTTCAATAAACTATCAATCTCCCTAGCTAATTTCGTATCCTTTTCAGTTACAATATTTCCGGCAGAATGGGTGTTCAAATGAATTTCCACCTTATTATAAACGTTTGACCACCAAGGATGGTGCCCCGCTTTTTCTGCTAAAATTGCCACTCGTGTCATAAAAGCAAATGCCTCTGAAAAGTCTTTGAATTCAAAAATTCGCTGAAGTTTATTGTCAGTTTCTTTCCACATAAAATTATTTTTTCTTTTTTTTTAAACTATTTTGAAATTTCATAATCAAAGGAATAATTAACAAATAAATAATAAATACATATGAAAAATTTCAGTTCAAAATTACACAATTTACTTATGGGATTAAGTATTGTGGCATTATTAATAATTGGTAATGATGCAAATGCTCAAAAAAAGGCGAGGGTAAAACGGGATTTAAAGGAAGATGTGAAGGATAGAAACGAAAATCGTCGAGACAGGCGTGAAGATGTTGCCGATAAAAATGAAGACCGTCGGGATGTACGTGAAGACAAACGGGATGCAAGAGAAGACGTACGTGATGCCAAACACAAAGGTGGCCCTCGTGACGCCCGTGAAGATGTACGTGATAGCCGTGAGGACGTGCGTGATGCTCGTGAGGATATTAAAGACGGTAGGGAAGATAAGCGTGACCGACGAGAAGATGTCAGAGATAAAAGAGAAAATAAAAGAGATAGGAATAATAATTATCGTAAGAAAAAGCCTGCGATACAACCAAATTAGTCTATTTCATGAAATTATGAAGAGCGTTTTGTCGAAAGATTTGACGCTTTTTTATTTTGTAATGTATCGTAAATATGGTTTCATAAAGTTTAGATTAGAAATTTTTACAAAAATATAAGTAAAACTCAGTGCAAAAATTACCCTAAAAACCAGTACTCCCCATATACTTGCACCAATTCCCATTACTAAAAGAGTATCTTCAATAATAGCATGGCATAGCCCCAAAAGCACCATAGCAAACACAAATTCTTTTTTGTGAATATTTGGATTATCATCTTTTTCTTTAATAATTAATGCTCCCCCATATACAATGCCTAATAACATGCCAACTAAAGTCATTGGTAAAATTTCTTTACTCATGCCCATTGCTTTTAGAACAGGTTTCATCTTATTTTGAATAAATTCTACGGCTCCAAAACGATTTAAAAGCTTCATTATAAGTAATATAGAAAATATAGTTAAAATAATAAATGCATAACCTTGGAGCTGTTCAACAACCCATTTATACCAAATAAAATCAATTTTCTGAGCAGCTTTTGGGTAATGATTTATGTTTTTTTCTTGAAGAAAGTTACCAATTATTAATATTTTGTTGAGTAGAAAGCCCGCCATAAAAGCTGCTGAAAATCTAAGTAAAAACATAAACCATCGCTTTACACCTACACGTGAGGCCACTTCGAGTTCTACAGGAAGTGAATGGGCAGTTAGCATCATTACAGCTAGTACAGTAACTTGTGCATTGGTGAAAGTTTGATTATCAATATAATTAACAAAAACGTAAAGGCCAGAAAACATATTGGCGATGGCATTTGTGGCCCAAACTAAGCCAAAAGAGGGCGGTAAGCCAATGGCTGACATCAATGGAGCCATCCATTGACCAAAAATTTCAATAAATCCCAAAAGGTCTAATATTTTTACTATAATGGAAACCGGGATAATGAGCCTTAAAACCTTCCATGAAGTTTTCCAAGTGTCTTTTAGAAGCTCAAGAAATAAAAATTTCACTTTTTTCATTAATAGAACATTATTTTAATTAGGAGGTCGCTGTATATAACTTAAACATTATAATAAAAAAAAGCTTTTTCTGCAAAAACTTTACAAGGGTTCAAAACCCTTATAGAGTAAAATAAAATCTAGTTAACATATTGATATACAATTAAATATACTTAATGTTTGTTGCGATAGCAATCACGAATTGTGTTATTTGATTAACAAACCAAGAAAATACCAAGATGAGATTTTTTTTTAATTGACACAAAAAATTACAAAAAAACCCTTCCATTTTTGGAAGGGTTTTGAGTAGAGAGAGAGGGATTCGAACCCCCGGACCTGTAACAGTCAATGGTTTTCAAGACCATCGCAATCGACCACTCTGCCATCTCTCTTTTTTCAAACCTAAAATGATACCTATTTTAAAATTTGAGAATGCAAAATTACGAATTTGGAATTACTTTTGCAAAATATCTGTTGAAATATTAACAAATAATTTATCAATGTTGTTGTCTTTATTGAAATATATTGAATTTTTTTTTATTTATTTTCTATCAAAAACTAATGGAAGTAGAATTAATTAGGGTGGATGACGCATTTCATTTTGAGGCAAAAGGCGAATCTGGAAATATTGTACATATAGATGCAGCTGAGAAAATTGGCGGCACAAATAGCGGATCAAGACCTATGGAATTATTGTTAATGGGGCTTGGTGGTTGTACAGCTATTGACGTGCTATTAATTTTAAAAAAACAAAGACAGCAAATTGATAGCTTGAAGATTAACCTCACTGGTGAGCGTGTAAAAATAGAGGGGACCGAAATGATGCCTTTCCGAAAAATAAATATACATTTTAGTTTTACGGGTCAAATTGTAGCGGAAAAAGCAGAGAAAGCAATTTCGTTGTCAATGGAAAAATATTGCTCAGCCACCGCCCAATTTTCATCGTCGGCTGATATAACCCATACTTTATCAATAAAATAGTTTTTTATTAAATGAATACCAAAGAGGCATATAATCAATGGTCAAAAACATATGACGATGTTGTTAATAAAACTCGTGATTTGGAAGGCAAAGCTTTAAGAGAAATTTTAGCTTCTATAAATTTTGAAAATGTATTAGAAATTGGCTGCGGTACAGGCAAAAATTCAATTTGGTTGGTTGAAAAAGCAAAATATGTGACCTCAGTTGACCTTTCGGTTGAAATGTTAGCAAAAGCCAAAGATAAAATTACTTCTAAAAATATAAATTTTGTTCAAGCTGATATTACTGAAAACTGGTTTTTTGCCAATAAAAATCAATTCGATTTGATAGGTTTTAGCTTAGTACTCGAACATATAGAAGATTTGAAGCTTATTTTTGAAAAAGTTAAACAATATTTGAAGCCCGGTGGATTTTTATATATCGGAGAGTTACATCCTTTTAAACAATATAATGGAACCAAAGCCCGATTTGAAACTGAAAATGGCACCGAAATAGTTGACTGTTTCAATCATCATATTTCTGATTTTGTAGAAAATGGACTTGATAATGGCTTATTAATTATTCAACTTAAAGAATATTTTGACGGAACCTCCGAAAATGAAATCCCAAGAATATTAGCCCTACTTTTTCAGAAAACATAATTTTTCAAATTCTCTTTTCCTTTTGTATTTTTACAGATTAATCCTAATAAATGCAACAATATCACGACTTAATGCGCCATATTTTGGCCAATGGAACACAAAAAACTGATCGTACTGGAACTGGAACAATTTCTGTATTCGGCTACCAAATGAGGTTTGATTTGGCCAAAGGCTTTCCTTTGCTTACTACAAAAAAGGTTCATATGAAGTCTATTATTCATGAGTTACTTTGGTTTATCAATGGCGATACAAATATTAAGTATTTGACAGATAATGGGGTAAAAATATGGGACGAATGGGCGGATGAAAATGGAAACTTAGGGCCAGTTTATGGTAAGCAATGGCGTAGCTGGGCGGCACCCAATGGCAAGTCGATTGACCAACTAGCCGATGTAATAAAAACGATCAAATCTAATCCTGATTCACGTAGAATAATAGTCTCTGCTTGGAACCCAGCTGATGTACCAACTATGGCATTGCCACCATGCCATGCTTTTTTCCAATTTTACGTATCAGAAGGAAAACTCTCTTGCCAACTTTACCAACGGAGTGCCGATGTATTTTTAGGGGTTCCTTTCAACATTGCCTCTTATGCCTTGCTTACCCAAATGGTAGCGCAGGTTTGTGACTTGTTACCTGGCGACTTTATTTGGACAGGTGGCGATACTCACCTTTATTCAAATCATTTGGAACAGGTTGATTTACAGCTATCTAGGGATTTTAATGAGCTGCCGCAATTAAGAATTAATCCAGATGTAAAGGACATTTTCTCTTTCAAGTATGAAGATATAGAATTGCTAAATTACAACCCGCATCCAGGCATTAAAGCACCTGTAGCGGTTTAATACCTGGCTAAATTTCTTCAATTACCACTCTCGTAACTCCTTTTCGAATAAAATTTAGCTTTTCAGCTGCAGTTTTTGAAAGGTCGATTATCCGGCCATGCTTACTACAAGCACATCTATCGTTTATGAGCACAATTGCCGAAGTATTATTCGAAATATTAGTCACCCTTACCTTTTTACCAAGAGGTAAGGTCTCATGAGCTGCTGTAAATAAATTTGGGTCGTAAATTTCTGCATTGGCGGTGCGCTTGCCAGAATAGCGATCACTATAAAAACTAGCTTTCCCTTTTTGAGGTAGTTTTGGTTTTGCGTTTAATGAATTTGACGCAAAATTTAATATGCTTATTAATAAGACTGGTATAATTACTATTCGTTTCATATCCGGTGCTTGTTTGGTTACAATTGCAAAGATACGAAAAAAATCTAATTGTACAAAACTAAGAAAGGGTATTTACGAATTGCTGCTAGAAACTGTTGTTTGATATTATATTATTTTATTATTTGATAATGTTAAATTAATTCTTGTGAATTGATTTATTTTTATAAATCAAGATTCTTTAGTTTTTTCAATAAGTTTTTTAGCATTCTTCAGGGTAATATTACTGAATATAGGCACTATTTATACTTTAAAGCAAGCTTTTTACTAAAAATGTCTTTTAGTAATTACCAATTATTAAATTTCTCACAACACTTATTTTATCAGAAAAGTACGGTCAATTTACATTTTTGTCTGTATAATATTGTAAACTTTAAATTATTAAATTCACCTAAATAATTGTATTATTCTAATATTTACTAATTTTATAAATGTGTATAAAAATATAAATTTTACTTGAAATTTTTATTTACAATTTTCTAATAAATAAAGATTTTTATTATTTATTGAAATGATTTAATGGTTTGCAAAGGTTTTTTTATCTTCGTATCACATTATATAATTAGTAGTTTCAAGAGGTAACAAGCAATACTTTTGGATTTTAAAATGATTTTTTTTACGCAATACAATTATGGACAATCAATATATACTGGATCAATTGGAATTAGCAGCTAAATTATTGGAGCTGCACGATCAAAATGAGTTTAAAATTCGTGGCTTTGCGACTGCAGTTTTTAACTTGGATAAATTTTCAGGAGATTTGACAACAATTCCTTTAGAAGAGCTTTCTAAAATGTTTGGAGTGGGCAAAAGTATTGCCACCAAAATTGATGAAATACGCACAACAGGTACTTGTCAAGAATTATCTGATTTGTTAAATAATACCCCAGAAGGTATTGTGGGTATGTTTTCTATAAAAGGAATTGGGCCAAAGAAAATAAAATTAATTTGGAAAGAATTAAATATTACTGATAGTCATGAACTTTTGTTGGCATGTGAAAACGGTGAGGTGGCCAAATTGAAGGGCTTTGGTGATAAGATTCAAGCCACTATTATTGAAAATATTCACTTTATCCAATCAAAAGCAAGCAAAATGCGAATGGATAAAGGTAAAAAATTAGCAGAAGAGATTGAAGTTTTTTTAAAACCCAAGTTTGAAAAAGTTAAAATTGTAGGTGATATTTTAAGAAATAATGAAGAGGTTGATCTTATTCAATTTGTGGTGGTTGATGATACTATTTCTACTTTTTCAGATAAAATTAATTCGATAAATGATTTGGAAATAAACAAAAACGCTTCGCCATTTATTTGGAGAGGAACTTTTACAGACGTTAAAGTTCCCATCGAAATTATTTATTCGAATGAAGCTGATTACCCTGCAAAATGTTTTATGTATTCAGCCGATAACTCACATTTAGGTAAAAAAGTTAATGGCAAAACGCTTTTACAAACTGCTGTAAATGAACATTTTGTAGATGATTCAGAGATTTACAAAAAGTTAAATTTGCCTTTTATTTTGCCCGAAATGCGAGAAGGTGTGAATGAATGGGATTGGGCAGGAAAACATAAAAACGAAGATTTAATTCAATGGTCGGACTTAAAAGGTATCGTTCATAATCATTCAACTTATTCGGACGGTGTGCACACTTTGGAACAAATGGCCAATCATTGTAAGGAATTAGGTTTTGAATATTTTGGTATAGCTGACCACTCCAAAACGGCCACTTACGCTAAAGGTTTGCCAGTTGAAAGGGTTGAAATGCAACATAGAGAAATAGATGAGCTCAATAAAATATATGCAAAAGAGGCTGCACCTTTTAAAATTTTGAAGGGGATTGAGTCTGATATTTTGGGAGATGGGTCTTTAGATTATGATAATAATGTTTTGGCAACTTTTGATTATATAGTGGCTTCCATTCATTCAAATTTGAAAATGACTGAGGAAAAGGCCATGAGTCGTTTGATTCCTGCAATTGAAAACCAATATACGACTATTTTGGGGCATCCAACTGGCCGACTATTACTTGAAAGAGGGGGTTACCCAATTAACCATAAAAAAATGATTGATGCCTGTGATGCCAATGGCGTTGTGATTGAAATAAATGCAAGCCCTTACCGGCTCGATATGGATTGGCGATGGATTTATTACGCTATGGAGAAAGGTGTGATGCTGTCCATAAACCCCGATGCACATAAAATGGAGGGCTTTCAAGATATGCATTATGGTATGGCCAATGCCCGTAAAGGTGGCCTAGTTAAATCTATGACTTTCAACGCTTTAAGTTTAAAAGAAATAGAAGCATTTTTAAACAAAAAGAAAGGTATTTATGCCTAAATTCTTAATTCTGCGGTTTTCTTCAATTGGGGATATTGTGCTAACCACACCTGTAATTCGATGTTTAAAAAATCAAGTTTCGGATGCTATAGTGCATTTTGCAACCAAAAAATCTTATAAAACTTTAGTTGAGAATAATCATTTCATTGATAAGTATTTTCTTTTGGAAGGATCTGACAATGAATTGATTACACAATTAGAAACTGAGAAATATGACTACGTAATTGACCTACATAACAACATAAGGACATTGAAAATAAAGTGGAAGTTAGGTGTAAAATCGTTTAGTTTTAATAAATTGAATTGGCAAAAATGGTTAATGGTAAATTTTGCTTTTCCAAAATTTACTATTAAATATCTCAGTTTTGTAAATTCAAAAGGCCGATTTAACCGAATGCCAAACGTTCATATTGTTGATCGGTATTTGAAAACTGTTGAAAGTTTCGGCGTTAAAAATGATAATAAGGGTCTCGATTATTTTATACCTGAAAAAGATAATTATGAAATAAATTGGATAAATAAATCAAATATAAATGGTTATGCTGTGTATGCCATAGGTGGACAGCACTTTACGAAGAAATTGCCTATAAAGAAAATGGTTGAACTTTGTAAAACAATCAATATACCAATTTTACTAATTGGAGGAAAAGAGGATGCTGAAAAAGGGGACGAATTAATAGTGATATTGGCTGCTAATTTTTGGCCAGGTTTAGTGATAAATATGTGTGGCAATTGTAATTTGAACCAATCAGCCTCTTTAATACAAAAAGCAAACATCGTCTATACACATGATACGGGCATGATGCATGTGGCCGCTGCCTTGAAAAAGAAGGTTATTTCAATATGGGGTAATACCGTTCCAGCTTTCGGAATGTATCCTTATCAGACTGAATATGAGGTGATTGAAAATAAAAATTTAAACTGCAGACCATGCTCTAAAATAGGGTTTTCAAAATGCCCTTTGGGGCATTTTGAATGTATGAATTCTCTAGACTTTAAGTAATTAAGGGCATTTCGTTTGTATGAATTCCCTAGACTTTAAGTAATTAAGAAAATTTTTCAAATATTAGTTTATTTGAAATTTACGAAGAAAAGCCAAATTGAAATTCATTTTTTAACTAAGCACCCAATGAAATTTAGCATTAGCTAACTTTACTAGGAAAATTTGTATTATAATTTCTAAAATTCAACTAATTTTATTTAAAAAAAAGAGAGAATTTTATGAAAAAAATATATTTCACAATTGGACTACTTGGATTGTTTTTCGCTGGAAAGGCGCAAATAATTTAATTAAATGGTGGTAGCATAGTTATTCTAAATAATGGAACCATTACCGCAGATGGTAATCTTTTGCTAGCTGGCAATGGCACTTTACAAAATGATGGAACATTTATAGTAAAAGGGAATTTGACCAATGACCTCCCTATGGCTTCTTCTAACAATGGTACTTGGCTTTTAAATGGGACATCAATGCAAACAATTAGTGGCAGTAACCCCCTTTTGGTAAAAAATGTTAATTTTAATAATGCGACAGGATTTACTTTAGGGAATACTGTTAAAGTTGATGGAATTGCTACTTTTACTAGTGGTATTGTTAATGCACCAAATTCAGCATTTCCATTATTATTTGCCTCTGCGGGTACAGTGAATCCAGCACCCGCTGTTGGTAATGCAAACCATGTAAATGGATTTGCCGTTAAAGAAGGAATAGGAGCATTTACTTATCCAGTTGGCGACGGTACTATTTATCAAAAAGTTCAAACTAACCTTTTGGCCAATTCGGCAGGTATGAGTGCAAAATATAATACTGGCGATATTGGAGGTACATTTGCAGCTCCAATTGTCGCAGCCAATTCTACTGAATATTGGGATTTAACACCTTTAGGTACAGCTACTGGCTCAATAACCCTTTATTGGGATGGTGTTAATGATGGAGGTACAAGCCTTTCGTCAGACAGAAGAGTGTTGCATAAAATAGGCGCTAACTTGATTGATGAAGGCAATGCCTCTAATACAGCCAATTCAGTTACAAGTAATTCTATTCCTACTTGGAGCCCATTTACCATTGGAAACGTTGCATTGTCAGGCCCCCTTCCTATTGAATTGCTTTCATTTACTGGTAAAAGTATCAATGAAATAAATCAATTGAAATGGGAGACTAGCTTAGAAGTAAATGCTAGTCATTTTGATATTGAGCGCAGTACAAATGCAAATTATTTTGTAAAAATTGGTTTAGTTACTGCTAATAATTCTAATAAAGAAGCCAGTAACTATTCTTTTGATAACATTGACCCAACTGCTGGCGAAAATTATTATCGTTTGAAAATGGTTGATATTGATAGTAAATATAAATATTCGAAAGTAATACAAATTACCAATGCTGATAAAGTGGGCGTTGTTGGGTACTTTTATCCAAATCCTTCAGACAGTAAGCAAGCTTCGGTTGATATAATTGCAAAAGAAGCAGGTCAATGGTCTATTGTGAACTATGACTTGACAGGCAAAATAATTAATTACCAGAAAGAGGTGCTAGTAAAAGGTTTCAATAAAATTAGCGTCGATAATTTATCTCAAGGGGAAACTTTATTTATGTTGCAAAATAAAGATGTAAACGTGGTTAGAAAAATTGTGAGAAATTAGTATAAATTATACTAAAATGTTTTATAAAAGGCTTAGCATTAATTTGTTAGGCCTTTTTTGTTAGGAAAATATTTAAATTAATATTGGTGCTTTTTACCTGTCCATTTGGAAGAAGAAAGTAATTTTTGACCTGATTCGAAAGCGCCGTCTTCGATAGCGGTTCCCATAGAATCATTCCATCTGTTGAGATAGCCGAATAAAGCTACAACTCCCAATATTTCAACAATTTCGCCATCATTCCAATGTATGCGCATTTTTTCTGCAATCTCATCATTTACAGCATTGGGTTGGGAAGAGGCCGCAATTGCAAAGTCAAACGCAACTTTTTCTGCATCAGAAAAAGAAGGATGGGTTTTGTATTCCCATATTTTTTCTAATTGCATACTAGTTGCACCATATCTTTCAGCCGCTCTTATAGTATGGGCCTGGCAATATTCACAACCAGCAATTTGGCTGCTCAAATAGCCAATCAATCGCTTTAAAGACGAGGTAACTCTGCCATTATTTTCCATCACAGCCTTATTCAATTCTATAAAAGCCAATGCGATTTTTGGTCGAAAATGCATCGTTTTTATGGAATTGGGACAAAAACCAAGCGTTTCATTATAGAACTTTATGAGCTCCTGAAGCGCTGGATCGTTTAGGTCTGACTTTGGGTGAATGAGGGGTTGTTGCATTTATAAAGTATTTTGTATTTCTATTAAATTTAATCTGATTCGAGGCTTAGGTTGAACTTCTATTGAATTATTTTCTTCTAGTTTAAATTGCAAAAACCATTCAGTTGCTTTTATGATTGAATTTAAGTTCAACGAATAATGAATAAACTGTCCTTTTTTTTCTGATAAAATTAGGTCAGCTTGTTTGAGTAAATCCAAATGATGTGAGATGCTGGGCTTCGACATATCGAAATTATCTGAAATTTCTCCTGCATTTAGGTCTTTAATTTTTAATAATTCTAAAATTTCCCTCCTAGTTGGGTCGTTTAAGGCTTTAAATAGATTATTCATTTCGCTAATTCTGTTTATATATAAAAATATAATTAGGCAAACATCTAAATAAATTATTAATAATCAAAATTTATACTAATGTTTTTTTAAGTCTTGCGTTTTTGATATCAATTATACTTTATGGAAGCCATACATCGATTAAATTGGTATGAAAATCTAATAAATTA